>JBHLPL010000004.1:749-42446 GCA_048939465.1 Promethearchaeota archaeon
ATTGGATTTGTCATATATTTGTAATGTAGTTATCTTCGCAATATCCCGATCATGAGGGGGACAGAAACCTGAAAACCCGAGCAAATCCTATTCTACTACTTCATGAATCCAGAACTGCAGAAGTGCTAGAAGATTCAAAAGATCCACGATATATCGAAGATCATAGAGAAGAAGACCTATGGTTGGGTGGCAAATGCTATATGGATTTCTAGATGCTCTTCAAGACCACCAAGAGCTAAGATAGAGAAGAATCAGGCCAAGAATTAGAACAAAGAGTTCGTTGGAGTAAAACCAACAAAGAAGAGATGGTAATGCTAAAATGTGATATGTGTAAGAGGCATGCTAGATTGCTCCACCCTATAAAAATAACTAGAATCATAACAAAGAATGGTATGACAACAACAGAAGAAGAACTACAATATCTATGCCGGAAATGTTATGATAGATATAAGAATAGACAACGATAGCTAGGCACTATCCGATCTCTAAAGCACGATATAACCACTTTTAAATACACCTTCTGGAAACGGTATATGGGGGGAGAAGTTTGGCCATGGAACTGTGGTTTATTCATTTTGTATTGATGGCTATTTTAATTGCCAGTAGCCTATATTTGTGGTGGAAAACGAGGGAGAACAGACTTCTGTTTATTTCCGCGAGTTTTTTTATGTCTTCTCTGGTTTTGGCGTGTGTCTTTGCAGGATATTTCGCTCTTTTCTGGTTTTTTCTAATCCCGGCGGTAGTACTCTTCATATTCGGGATACCAGGAATTTCCAGAGCATTCAGAAAACTGACAAGAGAGTATGCCGAAGAATCGAGAATGGGGCCTGCACGTTTTATGATTAAACTGACCAAGAAATACGGTCCGGCCAAGGCTGTTCTTCTCTGGGCCGTTATTGCCGAATCCATTACCTTCGTTGTGCTCTTCCCTGTGTTTACCTTTTTAGGCTACACCTTCATTGAATGTCTCCTCATATTCATTCTTGGGTCCATTCCTGTAAGCGTAGGAATTGCGAGGTTTTTTTATCCTTGGATCTCTGATGCAGTGAAGCGAGAGATTGAGAGTGAAAAGGATAGTGAAAGGGAAACGGCTACTACTGGTGATGAAAGTGGTGAAGTGGACACCTAAGAGGCTGCTGATATACTTCGCAGTGATTTGGATCACAGGAATATTTGTTGAAGTGTTTGTTCTGCCAATCCTCTGGCCTGAACGCGATCCCCTCTGGATAATCTCCTCACTGGTCACGGTGTCACTGGCTCTAGGCTTGATTTATTATGTTAAGGTATACACCGCTCCAAAAGATTATCTGAAAGTCCGTCGTACCCCAGAAGATTATCGGAAGCTGTTGGGTAATACGAGGGTGTATGTTATGCTATTATTCTTCATCTTTGGTTTCGGGGGTGGACTGGGCTTTTTCGGAATCACCGCTCCCATCGTTTTGCTTCATTGGACGCTTACAGGGAATCCTCTTCCCCCTTCGTGGGGATTCCTTACGTTTATTGGTGGACCGCTAATAGGATTGTGTGTGATGGCCTTTATTGTAAAGAAAAAGTACCCTTGGTTTATTGACAGGATGTGGTTGATTGAACTGTACGCCCAAGAGGAAGGAGAAGAAGAGGGAGAACAAGAGCTTACTGAAAGTATAGATCAGTGAAAACAGGATTCTCAAGTTTTTTGGCTCTCAAAGATTTATGAAATTTCAAATCACCGAAAGAATCAATAATCTGAAACAGGCGTAAATTCTCCCAGCTCTACTTTTCGCCTATTCATAGCTTTCTCTATATATGGCTTGATAGACTCCAGTTGTCCAGAGCAAAACTTGTCAAGATCCACCTCAATTTGCTTGGCTTGGCTTCCTTTTGGATCTCTAGATCCTTTGTATATCACATTCATTATGGATACCGATGGGAAATATTGACCAAAGCCACTTCTATACGCTCCAACTTTTTGGAATACTGAGACCGATTTTAGCATGTCTGTTGGAATCTCCCAGTTGTTGCTCTTGCCTCCTCCCGGTCTTGATCTGATCAACCTTTCGGAGGTAACAGTCAGAATATCTCCTTCCCCCAGCGATAGACCAACGGAGTGATAGACCCACTCATCAGAATGAAGCATATCCCTGATATCCGCCGGCAAAGACATTCTAAGTTTCTCCTGTTCCAAGCAGAATCTCGCTCTCTGTTCCTCAGGAACCGCATATCTGTCAAGCTCCTTGACCAAGTATAATCCACAAGAATAGCAGTAAATCTGTTCCTTTCCAGTAATAGTGAAGGATCCACAATATGGGCAAGCATTATTCTTTAGGAAAAATGAAACTGCTTCAATCCCAAAATTCGATTTAAAAGCAAGCTTTATATCTCCTCTAAAGAGCTTCAGATCCTCTCCTACAAGTTTCAGTCCCAGAACAACGTCTCGTTTCTCATCGTACTCCTTTTGAAGCCTTCGTCCTTCTTTCTTCCACCAGGCGGTAAACTCTTTCTTACTAAGAGCAAGGTAGACAACCTTCTTTCTTATTTGCTTAATCAGTGTATCAGGAATTGCAAATCTGCCTTTTCGACCTATATAGACATTCATAACCATCCGACCGTTAACTATCTCTAAAATAGATCCCAGTTGGCTTTCGTCAGAACTCCTGACCTCTGCAGTTGGTTCCGTTAGATTTGAGACTTTATCAATCAATGCCTCCCCCCCATGGCATAGGTTTGTATTTACTTATGATTAAAGACATATTTACTTTTGCTCCCTCCAGGTTTCTGTGGAAAAACAACTGCGATAAGAAGATGCTAATTTAGGTTAGAATTCTTTCCAAAGAAGGTAAAAAATATAAAAGAAAGCAGTCCATGGTACTAGAGGAGGCGATATCAGTTCAAATTGATCCAACTTTATTAAACACCATAATGGTGGGCATCTTTACATTATTTGGCGCATCCTTTGGCGGTCTAATAACCTATTTGATCAGCCGTCAAAGAATGAAATATGAGGAAGAACAGCGCCTAAAAGAAGAAAGGACAGGGAAATTTGAAGACTTGGCTGAAAATATCCTCAATCCGATATTTTACGAACTACGGTCCAATTCCCCTAAACTGCGCAAAGCGGCGAATTTCTTGACAGAGTTTATTACCTACAATCCTGAAAACCCCATGCCGTTGGATTTGGCTTCTCGCCAAAAACAGATGACGCCGGAACTAACAGAATGGAATCTTATCAATAAGCACAAAAGACGGTACTTCTTCGATAGATTGTGGAATGACTTATCAGCCGTATATGGTGGATTTGAGGCTTATGATTCCATTGTTGAAGTTCTTTTCCTGCAGTTTGTACGATTCAAGAATGAGTTTGATAAAACAGATAGTCCTGAATTCACTCCTGAACAGAGAAAAGAGAACATAAGCAGACTTAAACGTTTTTATCAGGAACAAATATCGATGATCTACGGTGCGATAACAACCATCGCACCCCGTTTACTCCTTTGGTCTGACGAAATCATCCGGCGAATAGAGAGTCTGCTCAAGTTTCTGTCAATCGATTCAGCGGAATTAGAGAGGCTCTCCTTAGGATCTCTAGATAGGCAATATGAACAAGTCTCAAAAGATTTTTCTGAGGGGTTCTTTGGACTCGCAGGCTTATTTGACTTGAGGTTCAGGTATATTGGTATGTCACAGACGATAGAACTTTTTAGGAGCCAGGAAGAGAACTTAGCTTCGAAGCTAAGCGATCCGAAGATTAAAGAATTTGAGAAAGACGAGCTTAAGGACAATCTGAAGAAGATAAAGGACGGCAGAGAAGAACTGGAAAAGCAAATTGTAGAGTTGGAAGAACAAATCGCTGTTCAGAGCAAGAATTTTGAGGGGGACTATCGAAACCGGGAATGAATCTGGAGCTCCGAATTATATGGCGAATTCACCAATCTGAGCGGACTTCCCTATCGGAACTTGCGTTTGCATAAGTGTTGTTTTGAATAATCAAGATTATAACAGCGTTATTTTTATAAGCTACTATCTGCATACGTATAACAGTGTTAAATCGGGAGTAATCTATCTTGAAAAAAGACGCAGTGTGTATAGGTTGTGGTGTTGAACTCACAGACAAATATGAAAGAAAAGTTTGTGCGCAATGTCTGTTAGGCCTGAGTCTTGGAATAACTGAAGATCAATCTAAGGAGATAGTTAAACAGCTCAATGAAATACTAACAACATTTGGCTCTGATGTTGCAGCAGCTTTCAATAAAGATCCAGCAGCCAGAAGTCTAGTCGAAGTCCTAACCTCCTACCCGGGTATCCAAGCTATACTGCTTCATAGAGTTGCTCATTTCTTCTGGAACGTGGGTCTTCCTTTCATCCCGAGGTACCTTTCTAACATCACGAGGCAGATAACCGGAATCGAAATACACCCAGGGGCCAAAATAGGAAAAAACTTCTTCATAGATCATGGATCTGGTACGGTTATAGGAGAAACGGCGGAAATAGGAGATAACGTAACAATATACCAGAATGTGACATTAGGCGGTACCAGTTTAGAGCCAGTAAAACGCCATCCAACCATAGGTAACAATGTGGTTATCGGAACAGGCGCGAAAATCCTAGGACCGATAACCATAGGGGATAACGTGAGAGTAGGAGCCAACTCAGTGGTAACTAAGGATGTCCCCCCAAACTCAGTTGTAGTGGGAGTTCCAGGTAGAATAACAAGAAGAGAAGGAAAGAAGGTTTCTAGATTAGAAATAGACTTGGAACATGGCGATCTGCCGGATCCTTTGGTTGACCTACTGTCAAAAGTAGAGAACCGAGTGGAGGATTTAGAAGAGAAAATCAGGGAGATGAAAAACGTTAGGAAGAATATATAACAACATAATCGAGACCATAGGTCGCACACCGCTGGTTCGGTTGAATAGAATAACCAAGGGTTTGAATGCCCACGTTCTGGTAAAATTGGAGTCATTTAACCCCGGTGGCAGTGTTAAGGATAGAATCGGCATGTCAATGATCGACGCTGCTGAAAGGGCCGGCCTGATAAGACCAGGTGACAGAATAATTGAACCAACTTCGGGTAATACCGGGATTGCCCTGGCAATGGTAGCTGCGGCCAAGGATTATAAGCTGACGTTAACGATGCCCGAAAGTATGTCTGTCGAAAGAAGAAAGATACTCACAGCTTTGGGCGCGGAGACGGTTCTTACTCCCGCATCTGATGGTATGAAGGGCGCTGTTGAGAAGGCTGCAGAAATCGCTAAAAAAGAAGGGAAAGCATTCATTCCGCAGCAATTCAGAAACTCAGCGAATCCTGAAATTCACAGAAAGACTACCGCAATAGAGATACTCGAAGACACAAACGGAAAGGTTGACGCGTTCGTAGCAGGAGTAGGTACAGGAGGTACTATCACAGGAGTAGGCGAGGTTCTGAAAGACAGATTAGGGAATAGAGTTCAAATAATCGCAGTTGAGCCCAAAGATTCGCCGGTCCTGTCGGGAGGAAAACCAGGGCCACACAAGATTCAGGGCATAGGAGCGGGATTTGTTCCAGAAGTGTTGAATACCGAAGTCATAGACCGCATAATCCAAGTCGAAGAGATCGATGCTGTCGAAACAACCAGGAAATTAGCAAGACTAGAGGGGATATTTGCGGGGATATCCTCTGGCGCTGCTGTGTGGGCAGCTCTCCAAATTGCCAAAAATGCAGCTCCGCGAAATAACATCGTAGTAGTTCTGCCTGACACTGGCGAAAGATATTTGACCACAGAATTGTTTGAGTATCCGTAGGTACCCACAAGATTCCGCTAAGAATCAATTTATGTTACTCTTATTGAATTGGATGATAAGAATGGAACTTCCGTGCGAGACAGCAGCGAAATATGTATTCCCCATCTTTAAATCAATTGTGGCAAAGGAACTCGTACAGAAATACAATTTCACCCAAACAGCGGCGGCAGAGAAGCTTGGAACGACCCAGGCTGCTATAAGCCAATATATTCATTCGAAACGTGGATACAGGAGGGACACAAAACAGCTTAGAGAGATCCTGCCCGTGATCCAAGCTGTTGCCTGCAAAACCGCTGATCAAATAGCGGCCGAAGATCTAAAGACTGACGAGGTCATACCAAGAGTCTGCGGACTATGTATGCTAGCACGCCGGCTATCTAACATAAGCATTCGAAGAAGAATTCGCTCGACAAAGAAGTGAAGAGAAGGTCCGTAATTCATCTCTTCGTAATATATTATTAGATTTCCCAGTTCAGTACTCAAATGAAGCACGTCCTTGCTTTGTTCAGGGAATAATATCATCTTTCTCTATTGTCCATCTGACTCCGACAGGCGTGTCCTTAAGAGTCACCCCCATCCTTCTCAGCTTATCCCTTATCGCATCAGCTGTTTCCCAGTCCTTTCTTTTCCTTGCCTCTTCCCTCTGCTTAATCAGTTCTTCGATCTGTAGGTGCAATTCTTTCTCTTCATCCTTGAATTTCAGCCCAAAGACTTCCGAGAATCGTTTGAATATCTGTAAGGCAGTCTTTAGAGCATCTTTGTTCCTTCTTCTCTGCAGATACCCGTTTATCTCTTTCGCCAGTTCGTGAAATACTCTTAAGGCAAGTGGCGTGTTTAGATCATCGTCCATTGCTTTGATGAATCTTTTCTCAATTGTTGCCAATTCATTCAAGAAAGCCTTCTCCGATTCCGCCTTCTTTGTGTCGGCATGTTTCATAAAGAAATTAATCCGGCCAAATGTCTCCTTCAGCTTATCATAATTCCTCTTTGCATTAGCGGCGAATTCCTCAGTATAATTCAGTTTCTTTCGGTAATGAGCAGAGAGAAACATATATCTTACGACTTCGGGGCTGAATCTTTTGATGACGTCTTCAAGAGTTATGTAGTTCCCCAGTGATTTGCTCATTTTTCTTCCGTTGACCAAGAGATGCTCTCCGTGCATCCAATATTTGACAAAATCTTTTCCTGTGTAGGCTTCTGATTGAGCAATCTCATTCTCGTGATGGGGAAAAATCAGGTCCACACCGCCAGTATGTATATCCAGAGACTCTCCCAGAAATTTCATTGCAAGGGTGGAGCATTCAATGTGCCAGCCAGGTCGGACGTTCCCCCATTCGGTCTTATAGTAAATACGTCTCCTGAGTTCTTCTGGGGTTGTTCTTTTCAATAAAGCAAAATCGCGGGGATTATCCTTGTCGTATTCATCGACGTCAACCCTTGCTCCAGCTTTTGTTTCACTTAGAATTATCTTGGAGAGTTTACCATAATCTTTGAACTTAGAAATATCAAAATAAACGCTTCCTGATTTTGTGTAAGCATATCCTTTTCTTGCCAACTCTCTGGTTATGTTAATCATATCTTGAACATGCTCTGTTGCTCGAGGGTAGTTTAGAGCTCTCTTTATGTTCAGCATATCTACGCCTTTGAAGAACTCTTTGACATATTTTTCCGTGAATTTCTTGAGAGAAAGACCTTCTTTTCCAGAGTCCCTTATTGTCTTGTCATCAATATCGGTGATGTTCATCACATATTTCACTCTATACCCAATGTGTTCAAGGTATCTTCTAATCAAGTCTCCCATCAAGAAACTTCTGTAGTTCCCTAAATGAGGTGTAGAATAGACCGTAGGACCGCAAGTATACATTCTGACCTCTTCTTTGCGAATTGGTTTGAATACTTCTTTCTTCTTAGTTAAGGTGTTGAAAACTCTCAAGACCATTCTCCTTCACCTGAAGCCGAGGAGGGGAGTTGAACCCCTTTAAACCGGTATCAGCACATCACCAATCAGCATACCAGTTTTGCAGCCGGACGCATGGCCGTTCTGCCACCTCGGCATCTTTTATAGATTCGTATCCCCACTTACTAATTAAATTGATCCATATTCCGATATCATATAACATTGTTATGAGGTCTCATAAAAAGTCTACGGTTAACCCAATCGTAGACTACTCCTCCCTCGCAGAAGGAGCTGATGACTATGCTTGACCGCAGTTCCCTTCCTCTCCGCCCTTCAGGACGGAGTCTCCTTGACTTGGTTCGGATGAATAAGCTCCAAATCACTGAGAAGATCGATAGTCGCGAATAGATGTAAGTTCTCCTAGGTCCGTTTTCATCTATTCGCTGCCTTCTGTACATTCACATGTTTGACAATTGGAGGTGGTGGGGAGTTGATTAATACTTAAGCTAAAGAGATAAATCCGATTAGAATTCCTATTCATTCATATTATGAGGTTACCACCATGACGATGGGAGCTTTATCTGGAATAAGAGTTTTGGATCTATCTCGGGTCTTGGCAGGACCATTTTGTACCATGATACTGACTGACATGGGTGCGGAAGTCATAAAAGTAGAGGGAAAGACTGGTGACGATTCTAGATCTTTTCCTCCTTTCATCAAAGGTCAAAGTGCTTATTTCATCAACATAAACAGAGGGAAGAAAAGCATAACACTCGATCTGAGACATAGAGAAGGAAGGAGGATATTCTTAGAACTGGTCAAATTATCCGATGTCGTTGTAGAAAACTTCAGACCCGGGGTTATGGAGAGATTGGAATTAGGCTACGATAATTTGCAGCAGATCAATCCCCGAATCATTTATGCAGCCATTTCCGGATTTGGAGCGTACGGTCCGTATAAGGATAGGCCAGGTTATGATCTGATCGGACAAGCAATGGGAGGAATAATGAGCATTACAGGATGGCCAGACTCTCCCCCCACAAGAACTGGAACCGCAATTGCAGATATTCTGGCGGGATTATTTTGCTGTACAGGTATTTTATCGGCACTCAATTCGAGAACGGCTACTGGAGTTGGCCAAAAAATAGACGTGGCATTAGTCGATTCGGTCATGTCAGCTCTGGAAGCATATAACGAAATGTATCTCGTTGAGGGCCGGGTTCCCAAGAGACAAGGCAACAGATATGAGTTTATCTATCCCTACGATACCTTCGAGGCAGAAGATGGTTGGGTTGTTGTAGGAATAGGTAATGACGATATGTGGAAGACCTTCTGTTCAATAATTAACAGAGAAGAGCTTGCCACAGATCCAAGATTCATCACAAACGCGATGAGGATTGAGAACCATGTTGAGGCAAAAGCAGTAACAGAAGAATGGACATCAGAGAGGCCTGTACGCGACATCATGTCAACACTTGTAGAAAGAGGAATCCCATGTGCTCCTATCTATTCTGTCGAGGATACGTGCAATGATCCTCACATTGCTGACGCAAGAGAGATGATAGTGGAGATAGACCAACCTGGATTGGGGGCAATTAAGGTTGCAGGATGCCCAATAAAGATGTCCGGTACTAAGGCCATGGTGAGAGGATCTTCGCCCACTCTTGGTCAAGATACAATCAAGATTTTGGGAACGTTACTCGGATTATCAAAAACCCAGCTCAGGAAACTAAAGGACGGAAACGTAATTTGATGATTAGCAATACAATTATTGTCAAAACCAAATTGACTAATTGGCTCGGGACAATCATTTTAATTTATATTCTTTGAACCCGCCCGATCAGGTATTGATTCTGGTGCCCTAAGTGTGCTAATCGGACCAAGAGTAATTTAATCCTTATCAATATCCAACCATCAAAACGCCACGAAAACTGATTGCTAGACAAGCGAACTCTTATAATACAGATAGACGAGCAAGATCGAAATCATAACCACAAAAGTGGTAACAGGTATGTAAATCTCGTAGAAAAAGACGGTCTGAGCAAAGCCAGTATGATACGAGCAGACTATAGAGATTATGTAGAACAATACTAAGGCTAATACCGCTGTTGATCCCATAAAGACCTTAAAACGCCTTTTTGGATCGACCGTTATGACCCCCCCCAAAAGAACTCTTGGAATTCGGACCTTAAAAAGTTGTCGAGCTAATTGGTTTTGCCCTTCGTGGCAATTATTACATTGATTCTTTTGATACCAACCATTTTCATGTCGATTTGACTCTTTCGTTTACTATTTGAGGACTCAGAAGAGAGTTTTCGGCTTGAAATCAAATCGCCGCATAATATTTCTAATGGTCTTCCAGCTCTTTCTTACTTCCTCAGGAAAGCTCCTGTGTTTTTCATACCACTGGTTAAGAAACTTCTTAGTCCTTTCATCAGCGGGATATCCAGAGCCAAAATCACCATACTTATCTTGCAGGTTTTTGACTATTTGATCTCTTCGAACCTTCGCCAGGATTGAGGCAGCCGCCACGATCGGGTACTTGGTCTCAGCATAATTCTCAGCCACGATTTGAGGTCTGAAGCTTAATCCTTCCCTGATTCTTCTTGTGTACTTGTCTGTGCTTACTTGTGGAGAATCGACGTAGACAATATCTGATCTTAGCTTTTCAATCAGCTCTGCCATTTTTCGGGCCTCAAGAAGATTCAACTCATTTTTCTCAACAGATTTGTCAATTTCTCTTGGAGAGATCTCCAGCAAGATGTAGCTGTCCAGTGTTTCAGCGATTTGGCTGGAAAGCGCAACTCTCCTCTTTGGAGTCAGCGATTTTGAATCCTTCACTCCTATGTCGAGCAGTTGCCCAGTTTTCCTCTCCTGTATTAGGGCCCCGCACATTATCATTGGTCCGATTACAGGACCTCTTCCAGCTTCATCTATCCCGAGAACCTTTCTTTTCTTGCCGTAATCCTTTGAATGCGATTTACTCATAATGAACCAACCACTCCACGAGTATTTGGGTCACCAGAGACTAAAATAAGTTTTGAAAATCAGGGTAGAGTTTAGCGAAAAATAGAGAATATTGGATACAGAAACTCAGATATGGCTTTTAGGTATGAGTTCATTGTCTGTGTCTGCAAAACGGTTCTTGGCGATTTCTCTTTTCTTCGTAGCTTGTTTGATGAGGTTTTCCAGTCCTTCAGCTGCTTCCGCCTGTGACTTGAGTTCGATGTATCCTTTCTTTACAGCTTCGTCAAACAATTGTTTGCCAAAAGGCGTTCTTGAAATTACAAAACACCAGCCGTCTGGAGCGCCTTGAGAACCCACGTTTATATCTGCCAGTTCGCCTGTAAGATCGGTGCATTCTTTGCATGCCTCCAGAGAATGTTCCTTGACCTCCTTGAGTTTCGCTGCTATGACCTCTTTGCTGCCCTGATAGGCATAGAAGACTCCTTTCTTAATGTCGAATTTTGTAATGCTCTTCATGTCAAACCCTTTTGATTCTACGAAGAGCTTTATTCCATCGTAATGGAAATTATCCCAGCAGAAAACGCTAATGAAGAACTTGACAATCTCCGTGATCTTCAGGGTTCCGTGCTCGGAATACTGCATCTTTCTTAGTGATTCTGCTTGACAGGGAGTTCCCACAATAGCAAGACTTCGCAAGTGAGAGGGGCCCGGAATATACTCATCGTATTCTTGGTATGCATATCCTAGCAGGGAATTATTGGGGGAAACCGTATATTTTGAGCCTGCTGCATTTAAGATAGCATCTTGAGATTGGGCCAGCATGGGGACGGGTTTCCAGGGAGTCTCAGGATCGGTGCCGGTCACAATTGCGGCCTTGATGTATTTCTTGTCCATGGCGTACGTAAGGAGAGCCGTAACTACACCTCCATCCTGACAGCCCCTTCTAATTGGCCTGGCTTTTGCTCTCGCTATGGCGTAGGACTGGTATATTCCAATTGGTTCGTCTTCATTTCTTGTACGGCCGAAAAGGTCCGTTTCTGCAAGTTTGAAATCTAGGCCGAATCTGGGACAATGGGTAACACACATACCACATTGCTCACACCTTGAAACCGGGACTGGCTTTTCATCTCTATAACCTATGGCAGCTATCGGACACGAGGAGATACAGCCGCCACAAAACATACATCGGTCTTTCTTAATTATGTTTACCAGAAGGTCTCCAAACTTGTATTTGAAGGAATCTTTCCTTGCCATTCTTACTTCCGGAGCTGCTTCAGTCATTTTTCACACCAGAGCTAATTGATAGTTTTTCAAATTTAAAGCTTTGGCGAATACCTGCTGTCAACTCTTGCGCGGTATTCAGAAGAAGTATGCTTTAAATCTTGCTATTTAAATCTTTACGAAATCAGGCATTCAATAAAAGGAGGGGAGAAGACTCGCTCTTCTGAGTGAGTCTTGAAACGTGCTTGACAATTACCGGGGAGGGGGCACACTCTTTTCTAAGCGCACATGCCACACAAACGTCGCATAAACCCTCTAGGCAGAAATCTATAGGTACTCTATCGCATGGATATAGGTTTATATCGGTGACCATATTTTTTCACCATAAAATAATATGCAAAAACGAATTAATAAACGTTATCCGAGAATACATACTATGAAAAGTGGTAAACTCTATCTCGCAGAGAAGAATCTTTTAGAGGCAAGAAACGGATCGAAGTCACTCGCCTCAATCCTAAAAAAAAGAACTCGCAGAAGAAAAAGGGGGGAACTAAAGCGGAACATCTAGGTTCAGTTTTTCTACTAGTTCTTTATAGCGGTTTCTCACAGTCACTTCAGTCACTTTGGTCACCTCGGCAACATCACGTTGTGTCCTTCTTTCATTCGAGATGACACTGGCGATATATAATGCCGCTGCAGCAACGCCTGTTGGACCACGTCCAGAAGTTAATCCATTCTCACTGGCAAGTTTCAGAATTTCAATTGCTTTTGACTGGACTTCTCCTGTAAGGTTCAGCTCACTCGCAAAACGCGGAATATAATAGGTTGGATTGGTGGGTGGAACAGCAATCCTCAGTTCCCGTGCTATGAAGCGGTATCCACGACCAACATCTTTCTTGCTAACATGTGATACCTCTGCTATTTCATCCAGAGTCCGAGGGACTTTGCATTGTCTGCATGCAGCGTAAAGAGCTGCAGCAGTAACTCCCTCTATCGACCTTCCTCGAATAAGTTTCTGTTCGACCGCTTGCCTGTAGAGCATGGCAGCAGCTTCTCTTACATTTCTGGAAAGTCCCAAGTGAGATGCCATCCGATCGAGCTCTGAAAGCGCGAAAGCGAGATTCCTCTCCGTAGCGTCAGATATACGTATACGACGCTGCCACTTCCTCAGTCGGTATATTTGCGCTCTCTTTTTGGGGCTTATATCCTTGCCGTAACTATCCCGATTCCGCCAGTCAATCATCGTACTCAGTCCCTTGTCATGGATAGTATACGTCATTGGAGCCCCAACTCTCGCTCTCTTTTCCTTTTGCTCGCTGTCGAAAGCTCTCCATTCAGGGCCATTATCAATGATTCTGGAACGTATAACAACGCCGCAATTGATACAAATTATCTCCGCACGTGCATAGTCCCTAACAAGTTTTGTATTTCCGCATTCAGGACAGGTGGTAATCACGTGTCCCTCACAATCCGGTTCTGTCAAAACTTCTTCCTCCTCCGGGGTCTTCTCCTATTGTTTTTTTCCTTATTCTTAAGATACAATACCGCCCCAACTAGATTCTTAGCGTCTTCTGCTGGGATAGAGGGGGTAATTGAGATATAGGGCTTCTTAACAGGGCCAAAAACATCAGAAATCGTACCAGCCTTTCGTTCATTTTCTGTTAGAACCAAGGCATTAAGCGGGGGCGTAAAATCAGATTGTATTATAAGCTTTCCCATCGAAGAAACATGTGTCACCAACCCCAGCCATTTCAAGCGCTCCCCTCCGGACGGTCGGGCCACTTTCTAAAGCTCTCCAAGGATGCCTTATAAATTTTTTGGTTTTAGGCTGATTTAATTTATAGTATAATTCTTAGATTGATATTAGAACTCGATATTTAATAAAACCACCTTGAAGATGTTTATTTTGTTCTCAATTTCCTGAGACTAGTGGAAAATTGTTTCAACAAACTTTTCTTTTCTGTTGAACCCTTTATGATAATTCTTCCCTCTTTTCTCCACCAGAATCTAGGATAGGCAGCTTCAGGTTCTGTTTCGTATTCAACCTTCAGAGCCTCTGCCGCTTTAATCAACTCTTCCAGTTTCGGAGCTTCTATAGCTTCTTTTAGAGGCGCCCGGCGTCCGCTCCTTCTTGAAAACCTTGAATCAAAATACACAGGCCACAGGATTGAAACGCCTCTTTTTTTCAAGCTTGACACGCCCTCCTGATCCTAGACAAGAAATCTGTAAATACAAGTATTTGTATCGGGTTTGACATAAAACGGCCAGTGATGGTTGTTGCGAAAGGCTCTCTGGGCGACGCTTGGGCCTATTCCGTAATTAAGACGGCGTTGATTATTCCATGCTGTCCAGGGCGACTTGTGACCTTTGCCTTCCCGATATCAGTGTTTATGGTTGCACCTTTTGTTATTACACCTCGTCTCTGATAGTCAACTGTCGCAGGATTAGAAATTACGTTGATTATTCTCACCTTCTGGGTTTTTCCGTCCTCAGGATCTGTTATGTTTGCGTACTGGCCTCGGAGAAGCTTCATTTTTATGTTTCCACCCCTTGAACGAACCTTCTTCCTTTTACTCTCCCCAGGTAGCGTTTCGGCAGATTCTCTGCCTAATTCAAACAGTCTTTTCTTACGATGCGGCCGCAGTCTGGCCCCAGACGCCTTACGTGTTGAACGGCCTTGCCACCTTCCCATAGGTTTTCACTTCAACACTCAATTTACGCTAAGACTATTCAAATGCAGTTAAAAACCTTTTTGTATCATTTCTATCGAACTTTCTTTTTGTACTAATTATCCAGATTTTCACCACCCCAGATGGCTGGCCATAGATAGGAATAATGATCATAGAGTCGAATGCTGTAATATGTTCTGAAGAGGTGATCATGCTGCCAGGAGTAAAACTTAAATATCGCAAAAAATTAAGTTTTATAATAGATAAGCTCAATCGAGGTCAAGGAACTTCAGAGTTGACAGTTATGAGGCTGGGAAAGTGGGAAAGAGCGATAATGCAAAAAATCTTTGATCATGAACTGGAATCGTATTACAGAAATCAGTATAACGAAATCCTTCACTTGTTTCCAAAAACAATTAAAAACAGAAGGATCATTTGCAGTCAAGCGATAAATCGCCTTATTGAAAAGAAAATGGTGGAAAAGACGTGGACAATCGAAAATGTCTACAAAACGTATCGTTACGGCTTGACTACCCTTATAGTCAGCAATGGCAGAAAACCAGATCTATTTCTCAGTTTCAAGCTTACAGATAAGGGACGGGAAATCACCAAGCATTTTGCAGCTGGAAGTCAAGAGTACGCCTTTCAGGACTGATTGCATACCATAGAATATATCTCCCTCAACAAGACATCGACCTCAATCCAAATTCTTTGAGTTGCTTGAGATCAAATCACCCAAACAACGTTTGAGGGGTATTAATTTCCAAACCAATCTTCTCAATCGACTTTCATGGTTAGAACCCTTCAAATAAGAAACCTTTTATGTTTGTGTTTTTTAGCTTCGTAATGGAATAGTCAATCGAGAGATTCCTCTACCTCAGTATCTTATTGAGGGAATATCTAAGTAAGATATCATTTAATAGGTACGTCAACAAAAAGTTTAATCAGCAGAGTCTAACCAAGGAATCGTACTATGAATGCGGGAGTGAAGCCCTCTTGGTCTTCATCAAGAAAATTGAAATGAAGGGGTTTAAGTCCTTTGGGAATCAAAAACTGATATCGCATTTTCCTAGGGGATTCACCGCCGTAGTCGGTCCAAACGGGAGTGGAAAGAGCAACATTTTGGATGCCTTTTGCTTTGTCTTAGGACACTTGAGCGCCAAAACAATGAGAGCCGGATCCTTCTCAGATTTGATATACTCGGGCGGGGATTCATCGCCTTCTGCCAAATATGCCCGTGTAACGCTCTACCTCGATAATTCAGATGGGGGGATCCCTATCGATTCATCTTCAGTTGTGGTTGCCAGGGTAATAGATCAGGAGGGTCGGGGCGCTTACTGGCTAAATGGTAAGCGAGTGACAAGAAATCAAATCATCGATCTACTTGGGATGGCAGGCATTTCTCCCAACGGTTATAATATTGTTCTTCAGGGGCAACTGGCCCAGTTCATCCAAATGAGTCCAGTAGATCGAAGAATATTAATTGAACAAGTTGCAGGTATTGCAACATATGATGAAAAGAAGGAGAAAGCATTAGGCCAGCTAAAGCTAGCAGAGCAGAACCTTTCTAAAATCGAACTTCTGATCAGAGAAGTTATGAGCGAACTGGAAAGGCTGGAAAAAGAGAAGAATGATGCAGTAAGGTGGCAAGAGCTTTCAAAAGAGATCAAGAAGTCTGAAGCCTTAGTTGTGTTTAACGAACTGCAAAATACAGAACAAGAGCTATCCGGAAATCAAATACTGATCGACGAGAAGAAGAAAAGACTTGATAGACTGGAGAAGGATGGTACTCAGCTCAGCCTAGAAGTGAGTAAGAAAAGAGAAAGATTAGAGGAAATCGATGCGGAAATTAGAACAAAACAAGAGGATGAGCTTGAGAAAGTGCGAGCTGAGATAAACGAGCTAAATCGCTTGGTATCTCAGATGGAAGCCGACTTCAGATACTTGAACAACCGATATGAAGAGGGTAAAGAAAACCTACAGAAACTCGATCATGAGAGTAAAGAGATTGAGGATCTGATTCAAAGACTGCATAATGAGATTCAGAAATTAAAGGAGCAAAAGACCGCGATTCAGTCCAAGATTGCACAAAAGGATGAACTTACTTCCGAAATAACCCAGCACATATCCCAGAGAGATACAACATACAGCGCGAGCATAGTCAAACTCAGGAACATCCGAAAGCAATTGGACTTGAAGAGAGGCGAGCTTGCAGATATCTCGACCCAAAAGAGCGTCATCGAAAAAGAGTTGTCCTACCTTTATGAAGATCGAAAAAGTCTAGAATCGATACACTCAGAGAGAAGCAAGAGAGTGGAAGAAACCATAAAAAGAAAAGAAACTCTTGAGGCTGAACTTAATCAAGTCAGATCTGAGATAGAATCCCTCGAAAAGCAGAAGCGGGAGGCAGATGAAGAGACACGATTAACGGTAAAACAGCTTAGGACGACTGAGGAATTGGTAAGGAACGCGAGAGAAGAAATCATAAAACTAAAGGTACGCATAAACTCAATCAGAGAGGCGCGAGCACGCTTTCTCAGAAGCAGACCGGCTGTGCATGAAGTGCTTGAACTACGCGATAACAACGTTGTTGAAGGGATATTTGGAACTATAGCCGAGCTAGGCGTTGTTAGTTCTGAGTACGCAACCGCTTTGGAGGTCGCAGCTGGAGCTAGACTAAGCTATGTAGTTGTCAGGGACGACGATGTCGCTGCAAAATGCATAAACTATCTCAAACAGAAAAAGCTAGGCCAGGCTTCTTTCTTGCCTTTGAATAGATTAATTCTGCAGACACCCAAAGAACAGATCAGGGGTAAGGGTGTAGTAGCCCCTGCAATAGAGCTAATACGGTTTGAGGGGCAGTATAAGCCAGCTTTTGATTATGTTTTTGGGAGAACACTAATAGTAGACGATCTGAATACAGCCCGTTTCTTGAAAGCCGGCTCCAATCTTAGAAAAGTCACAGTCGATGGGGACGTCGTCGAGCCTAGTGGGCTAATGACGGGTGGCCATTACATCAAACCAGTCAAAATTACGCAGGAAGACGAAGAGACTCTGCCTAAGGTAGAGGAACAACTAAATGGCCTAATAAAGACCCAACTGGATCTTAGAGACAAACGAGATGGCTTAATCGCCAGCATTGACAAAGTGCAAAATGAATTACTTCAAAAGAGAGAGAAGCAGAGCGAGATTACCGCAAAATTGGAGAGCATAAACCTTCAAGTTCTGGAAGAAGAAAAGTCTCTTAACGAAATTCTTCCAAAGATGAGCGAAACTCAGGATATAGTGGACGAGAAGAAAACGAGTCTTCAGACTTTGGAAAATCAAAGTGCCAAGGTTGAAAAAGAAACACAAGAGTTATCAAGACTAAGCGAAGAGCTAAGCGAAATCGTTGAACGTTCTACTGTCGCTGAACTCAATGAGAAGATCAAAGCCCTTGAGAAGGAGCGTGAACAACTTAAGGATTCTGCCGCGAATATTGATGTCGATTTGACTCAGAATCAAACTAGGTTAAACTATCATCTTCTTCCTCGAAAAGATGAGATTCTCTCAGTCATCTCTAAACTGGAAGAAATGCTTCCCGAGCTTGAGAAAGAGCTTCTAGCCAAAGAGACTGAATTAGATGAGCAGAGAGAGATATTTGGCAAATTTCACGAAGAAAAGGGAAGAATAGAGGGCTTAATAGGAAAGCTTCAAAAAGAAAAGCAAGAAATCTATCTCGGAATCCATGAGAAGACAAACAAACTCTCCGGCATGGAAAAGGAACTCATGGATCTGCGACTTGAAATCAATAGTCTTGAAGTCAAGGGAGATAACTATCAAAACAGGCTAGTCGATCTTAAGTCAAAAGCGCAGGAATACATTTTGTTTAAACCTCCCGAGATCGTTGAGATAGACGTTCGGAAACTAGGGGAAAGAGTTAGGGAACTTCAGGAGGAGAAGATGGCGCTTGAACCAATCAATCAGAAAGCGATACTCAGATACCCAACAGTCAAAGAGCGTTATGATGAGCTCTCGGAAAAACAGAATAGACTTCTGATAGAAAAAAATTCAATAGTTGAGTTTATGGATGAAATCGAGAGGGAAAAGACGAAAGTCTTCATGTCAACCTTTAACGAGATCAATCGTAATTTCAATAGAATATTCGGTCAGCTTTCTCCCGGTGGAGAGTCACGTCTGGTTTTGGAGAACGAGATGCATCCTTTCATGGGAGGCATTCGGATAAAAGCAAATCCCGGAGGAAAGAAAGTACTCTATCTTGAGGCCATGTCTGGGGGGGAGAAGGCACTCACTTCTCTTGCGTTAATCTTTGCCATACAAAGGTGTCAACCAGCACCTTTCTATATATTTGACGAGGTTGATGCTTCTCTGGACTTGGCAAACGTCAAACGGGTTGCTGAATTGATAAAGGAGTTCTCCAAAGACTCACAGTTTATAGTAATATCGCTGCAAGACGTAATGATGGCTAGGGCAGATTCTCTATTAGGACTCGTTAGAAAGAGAGATCATTCAACCATCGTTTCGGCAAAACTGGAGCAGGGCGCAAGATACATTGAGTGAAATGCCCTGAGGAAAGGAGCTTATGACCATGCTTGACCTCAATTCGTTCTCAGGCTTTAATTCAACCAAATGTCAAATAGGGGGAGGCATTTCAACGCCCCAGCCCTGTGATCCCCGTATTGTGTCTGCCTGCACAGTACATCTTACTCATCCCTCTCACAGGTCTTTGACTGCTTTCTCCCTTTCAGGGAATGCTTTCAGACCTATCGGCACGTATAGCACAAGCGTATCTAGGGATCCCTTGATCCCTCCATCCGTTCGTATGAAATCTCTTTGAGGTGATTAGGATAGAGAATGAAGAGGAATCTGCAAAAGACGAAGAAGAGTTTTGGCTGCAACCGCCTTGGACATTGCTAACAGATGTAGTCAAGCTAAGCAAAGTAAGTCCTTGGAACATTGATCTTGACGAGTTAGTCCACGGCTTCCTCGAAAAAATGTTGACCTTGAGTCTAGTTAATTTTAGAGTCTCTGGCATTGCATTGCTCTCAGCATCAATTCTTTATCGTATGAAGACTGAGCTGGCGCTGACTTTAGGCGAGGGGGAAGAGGAGAGCAATCTGTCTGAGGAGTTTAAACTCCTTCCTCCTATCAGACCTCCATTTCGCCTGGTTAGTCGGAAAGTCACCATAGATGAGCTACTGATAGCGCTGGAAGACGCTCTCCGCCAAGAGGTTGAGAGTAAAAAGCGTAAGCCAGTAACGAAAACAATAGAATTAGAGACACCTGATGTTGTTTACGAAGTAGAGCCCGACAAAGCTGAAATAGAAAAGACGCTAGCACTGGTTTACGAAAGAATAAGGACGTTAAGCCACAACGGGGAACCAATAAGATTCTCTCAGCTCATTTTAGAAAAAAGAAAAATCATTATGGTCAGAACGTTTGTCTGTATTCTGTTGCTCAGTTTCAGAGGCAAGATAGACATCTGGCAAGAGGAACCGTTTGGCGAGATTTTTGTAAAGCTATTGGAAGAGGGGGACACAGATGACGAATAACAAGAACAAGGCACTAATAGAGGCAGCGCTATATATTTCAGGAAGACCCCTCAATCCTGAAGAGCTCTGTGAAGTAGCAGATTTGGAAAGAAACTCAGTTGACAAACTAATAGCAGAGCTAATCGACGATTATAACGGAAGAGATAGTGCTTTAGAGATTGTATCTCTTTCCGGAGGGCGATACGCATTACAACTTAAGGCAGATTTTTCTCCCTTGGTTGCTAGATTTGCACCAACCGGTCTACTTTCTTTGGGAGCCCTAAAAACGCTCTCGTTGATTGCACTAAGACAACCTATTATGCAGACCCAGGTTGTAAAAATACGTGGTTCTCATGTTTACAAGCATATTCACGAACTTGAGGACAGGGGATTTATCAAGGGGAAACCTGAGGGTCGGACACGCGTCCTATCTACTACCAAAATGTTCGCAGACTACTTCGGATTTGACTATGATTTGAGGAGATTGAAACTCCAGCTTAGATGGCTGATGAGGAAGATGAAGAGTGAAGAAGAAGTGACACTTGAGGAGGAGCTGATGCGCGAACCAATGGCATATGAAAAGGATAAATAGGATCTCTTTTTTGCCTTATTTTGTCTAGCATAATCAGGAACCCTTGTTCGAAATCTTTTTATAGGAGAATTATCCTACCATGTAGGCAAATCATCCTATGAGTGAAAACCATGCAGTATATGAATCGATCAATGCCCGACAATACAACAAAGCTGACCATGACATCGGTTTTGGCCTCATTGGCGATAGCTTTGCGGCTTTTTAAGCATTTTATCATTGGGCCAATTCAGATAATCAACTTGCCAGGTGTGATGACTGTGGCAAGTGGAATTCTAATGGGAGCTGTTTCGGGTCTGACAGTAGGTCTATTCGCATTTTTCGTATCGGATTTGATACTCGGATTCGGACCCTGGACACCAATAACTGCAGGCTTCATGGGACTCATAGGGATAGTTGCAGGGTTATTGTGGTTTAGAAGGGACGAGATATCACGTTTGGAGCTCTTTACCGTCTCGTTTATTCTGATATTCATAAATGATGTTTTCACGTCTGTCGGAGGGTACATGATATTAGGACTATCATTTGAGGGCGCATTACTGACCTCTCTCGTAGGTCTCTTCATACCAGCGGGTGGTGGTTTCTTCTTGGCCGTCGGTCCGATTACCGAAGGGGCAACAGCATTCTTGATTGCGATTCTAACACCGATCATAAGGAAGTATTCCGTCGAGGTGAATAGATGAATGGGAGCAGCAACTTCGCAGAAACCGTGGATAGTCTCAGTGGTCTTCCTATTTGCAACGATTGGGCTTGCTACAAGCACTGTTTACTACTACGCGCAATTTGACTACTATCAAAGGTCATTCAACGCACTTACGACTGATTACATCTACGCGGATATGGAAATCGACTACGGAAATGGCACAAGTGTGTGGTATAATGATACATTAATCTTAAGAAACTCATCAGTTCTCAAACTAACTCTGGCAATAGCAGAAGTCAATTACACTTTTTACCCTGGGATGGGTGCCTTTGTAAATGGAATCAACAACGTAACGAACTATCAAATCAACCCAACTTCTGGCTATTCTTGGATCTACTATGTCAATGGTCTTACAGCAGTTGTAGGAGCAGATCAATACATCGTGGCTTTAGATGATGTTGTTCAATGGAGATTTGAATTCTATTCGTTCTAAAACTAGTTGAGCCTCCCGGGAAGAATCTCTTTCCTTTTTGTTTTTATATTGTTCCTGCAATAAGTATATTGAATCGAAATTAGCTTGGGCGGTTCCAATATTGCCGAGCCATGATAAAATAAAGAGAATTCTCGAGCTTTTCATAATACGAAAAGAAAGACCTGTTGGGCGGTACGCTCTAAAGGACATGCTGGATCTCCCAGAAGGAAAGACCAGAGGTCGGCTAGCGAGATTGCGTGATGAGGAGTTAATTGAGGAGACTAAGCAAGGGGCTACCATTACAGAAAAAGGAGAGAGAGAACTCCGAAGACTTCTATCTTCGATGAGTATTGCCGCTATCGATATCATAGATGTAGGGGCTTTGAAGACTGGACACGAAAGCGCGGTGATTCATGTCTGCGGCAGGGCAGGCAAGATCGGGACTGCCGAGTATACAGAGCTTCGAGACGAAGCAGTAAGAGTAGGTGCGCAAGGAGCAACTATAATCGTTTTTGGTGATGGGAAGCTCAGTGTTCCAGCCGTTTTTCCCGATTTAGAAACGGAATATCAGTCTATTGCAAAGATCTTACTGGAAAAATTCGATCTACAGCCTGGAGATGTGATTGTCGTGGGATCGGCTTTGACCGAATGGAAAGCATTAGAGGGGGCACTCGCTGTAGCTTCGGCATTAGGTAAGAAATAGAGAAAAGATTTAGAAAAATCTATTCGAGTTGTTCGAGTGCTAATTTCAGGTTTCTGATGATTAATCCCACGCTGGGAGTAGCATCCTCTCCGGCTATCGCAAGCAGGAATAAGTCGTTGGAGCGTACTAGTATTGCGTGGCCTTCTGCTCCAGTGACGTGAACAACGCTTACGTTTCCTTTTTCAATGCTATCTGCCAGTTTCTCCGATTCGCTGAGCGTCTTCATCGCAATTTCCGAAATGGCTTTGTGATCCATTTCAGTTATTGTTTGGCCAGTTATGATTTCTCCGTCTGAGTTGAAAGCGATAATTCCTTCTATCTCGGGAAGGTTATCCATCAGTTTGGCAAGTACAGATTCTATCTCCTCTTTTTCCGCTTCACTCATTGATATCCCTCTTGAACATTATTATGCTCCAACTAATTAATGGAATCTCTGATATAAATCCTTTAACGAATCTCTGATATAAATCCTTTAATATATGAATATCTTAAGTATAATTATTAGTAATTAAACTAATCTATTAGACCCGCGTTGTATGTTGGAGAGTTCACAATTCGAAAAGAAACTCTAAGCGAGCAGTTGAAATCAAGCAAAAAAGAGCAAAATAGGAGATTAATGATGATAGGACAAGATGATATAAAATCTACCTTGAAGAACCTGCAGAAATTCAAAGGAGTACGAGGTGTAATTGTAACCACAACGGAGGGGCTACCAGTTAGCACAACACTCGACGTTGAAAAAACCGAAAAAACATCGGCACTGGTTACGTCGCTTGTAGGAAAGGCAAGATCTGTCATCAATGAACTGGATGAGGGCGGTCTGAAGTTCCTTACTATATCCACATCGAGTGGAGAAGTCTACGTAGCGCCAGAAGACGAGTACATACTTATAGTCCTCAAATAAACAAGATAAAGAATATTTTTATTTATTGACTGAGTTATAAAATGTAGAGGCGAAAAAATTGATCGATTTGAAATCCTTTGACAAAATCCTGAGTAAGGTCATCAAAAGCGAGACAGGGATAAAGAAGGTAATCCTGGTGGACAGAACAGGTTTGACAATAGCGCACGTATCGAAGTTTTCCTACTATCCGGTTGACATTGATGGGATTGGTGCTATCGCCAGCGCAGTATTCAGTGCGAGTGAGGAACAAGGAAAGAATCTTGATATAGGAGATCTCGACCTTGTGACCTCAGAATTCAACGATGGGAAGATATTTGCAGCTAGCTGTGGCAAAGGCGTACTGTGTGTAGTAACAGACCATGATGTCAACATAGGTATGATCAGACTAGTTATGAAGAAGACGAGTGACGAACTCAGGGAAGTTCTAGAAGAGTTTCTGGCCGAAAAACCCATAGTACCCGAAGTAACAGCGGAAAAGGATGAAGAAGAGGAAATCAAAACAGCCCTTGGAGAACTCGAAAAAGCCTAATGCTCTGCAAAATTTCTTGGGAGAAAAATTATATGTCAACTGCGCCCAAAAGTGAAACGCTTGAAGACATTCTCAAAGACCTTGAGATGAATATTCCGCAAATCCAAGCAACAGCCATCGTGAGTGTTGAAGGATTGCCCATTGCCTCAGCACTTCCAACTGGAGTTGACGAGGCCATGATTGCTGCTATGACAGCAGCAATGCTTTCTTTGGGAGAAAGAGCTGCAGCCGAGCTAGGAAAAGGAGAGCTAGAACAGGTGTTCGTAAAGGGGCAGGATGGATACATCATTGCAATGGGGGCAGGGCCTAATGCTGTATTAACAACCAGTGCTACAAAAGATGCGAAGATCGGTTTAATTTTCTTGGAAATGGAGCGGGCTGCGGAAAAGATTGCAAAATTGGTGTAATTCGGTATATAATAGGAGAAAACGTCGAAATCAAGGAATGAGCTTCTTTTCTGAGTCAGATATAAGGTGTTAGAGATTCTAAGTGATACTCTGGATTGACTAATAAGTTTTTTATATGATATGATAGTCAATCAAATAGAGGCAAGAATCGGTTGCTACGTGAGCAGGGATATTCATGGTCAATCTGAAGAAGTTGCTACTAGGGCCACTATACAGATTATACAGCTGGCGTCTATGGAAACAGGTTAAGAATGGGAGAAAACCGGGTCATATTGGTGTTATTCTCGACGGTAACAGACGATTTGCTCGAGAAAGAGGACTGAATGTCTGGATCGGGCATTACTTGGGAGCTGAAAAGGTTAGAGAGTTCCTATCATGGTGCTGGGAGGCAGGAATAAAGGTCGTTACATTATACGCATTTTCCATTGAGAATTTTAGACGTAGGCGAAGGGAAGTCGAAGAGATCATGAAACTGGCCAAGTCAAAATTCGAGGAAGTTCTGGGGGATAAGAACATCCACAAATACAAGGTTAAGGTACGGACTATCGGCAGGAGAAACATGCTCCCTAAGGAACTGCAGGACATCGTTCTCAAGATTGAAGAGAACACCAAAGGTTACAGCGACCATCTCTTGAACGTTGCGATTGGTTATGGCGGAAGAGCCGAAATTGTTGATGCGTTCAGGAGCATAGCAACAGAAGTCTCAAAAGGCATTATTAGCCCAGAAGAAGTCAACGAATCGCTTATAGAGAAATACCTTTATACTGCTGGCCTACCCGACCCGGATTTGATAATTAGAACGTCAGGAGAGGAGAGATTATCTGGATTTCTTCTCTGGCAATCTGCATACTCTGAACTGTACTTCTGTGATGTGTACTGGCCGGCTGTAAGGAAGATTGATTTCTGGCGGGCCATCAGAATATATCAGCAAAGGGACAGAAGATTTGGGAGTTAGCATGACATAATAGTTAAGGAAGGAAATGACAGTGAGCAGTATAAAGCACGCAATAAAAAGACTTCGCAGGATGAAGGGAAAAAGAATCGGTCTGTTGGTAGATGGAAAAAATCTCGGGAATAGCAGAATAGATCTAGAATTAAGGAATATTAAGGACGTGTTGGAAGAAATAGGCAACCTGAGAGTTGCAAAGGTACTTCTCGATGAACTCCCTTCTGATGATGTATCAAAAGCGATCTCAAAACTTGGCTTCTTATCGACCGTTTATCTGAATGACATGGACGTCTATATGGCGCTTGAGGCAATGGAATTAGTATATAACGATAAGATTAAGGTAGTAGCGCTTGTTACAGACGATGAGAATCTGATACCGATTTTAGTGAAAGCAAAAGAAAGGGGTAAAGAAACAGCCATTGTGGAGACGAGTGAAGGCACCATAGGGGAAGGGCTTAGGAACTCAGCTGACTATTTCTGTCAGTTCTCGAAAGAAGGTTGAGAGGAATATTGCGCAGCATATCGGCTGATTAATACAGCAATATTGCGTTCTTCTAGATAAGTCCTTGTTCTAACAACATGGCAAATTCATCAAATGTCAACTTTTCTCCCATTTTTAGCTTCTCGTATGCTCTCCTAGTTTTCTCTTTGAGCAACTCTTCCTGATGCCTACGCTTTTCTTTCCTTTTGAAGCTCTTTTGCTCATGTATCTTCTGAACCAATTCCCTCATCCGCTTGCGTAATTCCAGATATTTCTGATGATAATCATTAGCAATGTTCTTTGTTTCTAAGAACTCTTGGTGCACCGTATCTGCCCTTTCCTTAACACGCTTGGCATTTTCATACAGTTCTATCATCTTTGTATGATGCTCTTGTGCAATTCTCGCGGATTCTACGATTTCTTTTTTGACAAGAGAAATCGTAGATTTCAGAATTTCAATATTCGTAGACGCTTCGATTATTCTCGAATCAACATCATTGTGCTTCTTTTGCTCTCCAAGAGCCATCTCAAGCTCGGAGATTTTGCTAACCAGTTCCCTTTCCTTCTCTGTATCAAGCACTGTGGTTTGGATTCTCCATTCCATGTCTTTAATCTGCTGCTGCAGCACGTAAGGAGGCATATTGGGGGCCGTTATCCCTTGTTTCTTTTCCTTGAATTGCCTAATCCGTTCCACCAATTCGAGTATTTGCTTCCTGAATTTTGCTTTCTTTTCTTTGTTCTCGGCCACTTCTTTGTTCGCTTCGTCTCTAAGCTTCTTCTCCAACCCTGCCTGACGGATAAGCTCGCTATGCTGCTCGTTAAGATCATTTCGTTCTTCGAGACGCTCCTTAGTTTTTGCGTTGCTTTCATCTCTGAGTCGTTTCAGCCGTAGAGCTTTCTTCTTAAGCTCTTCAAGTTCACGATCTAGCTCCTCAATCAATTCCGCAGCTCCAGATCGGTTTAGATGCTGTAGCTAGAACACAAGGAGCTATTTTATAAACTTTTTTGAACAAATAGTTAGAATAGTTGATTACGGACTGTGGGAGGCGATTCTCTGAAACCACCGAGAGAGCTTTATCCAATCCTGGCCTCAATGGAGTTTACTCCCAAGGCGAAGGCTCTCTTGAATCGATTTGCAACTATTCAGATCGCAGAGATGGAGAAAACAAAAGGATTGTCTGTTAAAGGCAAGTGGTATTGCTCTCTATTATCTCTATTCTCGAGAGTGATTGCCGAAAGACGGAGTCATAAGACCGTTGAGGAACTTGATGTTGAGGCTGCAGTGGTCCTCCACCACTATCTTATCACGCGTCCACAAATTGCAAGAATGGTGGAAGATGACAGACTGGGATTCTTCAAGCAACAAGTAAAGACTGCAACAGAGTTCTATGAATCCTTAATCGGAATTGATGTGGGACCTCAGGAGCTGGATCGATTAGCCGAAATTAGAAGTAATACATTCAGGTTCGTTAGTGAAATCGAAGAGATACCTCCAGATACGGTTTCAGAGATAGTCTCTAATATTGAAGATGTAGTAATGATGTTCATGTATTTACTCGTGAGCAATGAGGAGAAGTCGAAGATCGATATAGAAGACATAAACCGGGCGTACAGGCTATTTAGGATGATTACATTCAGAACGCCGTTATTGGATTTTGATACATTACATGATCTTTACCGCCTCTTACAGACTAATATCTATTCAAAAATGGATCGTCTAGAGATTAGTAGTACAAGTGAAGAATATCTCCAAGAGATTGTGAAAAAGGAAATGGACATTAAAGAAGATAAGGATCTCCAAAAAGAAAGTAGTAACTGGGAAGATATCCTTAAGGGGTGTATTCTGAGCATAGCTCAGATTTACAGTGTCAAGAAAAATGGTCTGAAAATAGGTAAAAGGGACCTAGACAACGCAGTTAGTATTTATCATAGAATATTGAATAAACTGATAGAAGACTTCGATGCCAAGGAAAAGGAATCGCTTTATGGCTTCATAAGAAATTTAAGCTTCAGTCTGGAATCAGAAAACGCATTAGCAGGATATAGAAGATGGTTATTAAGCGCGATCTCAGCTACAGCGGGTAGCGGTGCCATATTTAGGTATTCCAGCTTCGTTTTTAAACAGTCCCGCATGGTCGCCCTGTTTTCAGCCATAATGGCCTATAAGAATCAGCATGAAGTGGTGACCGTTGATGATATCAAGAAAGGGACACAAGTATACACGCACGTGCTATTGGATTTTGATTTTGATGCTCTAACCTAATCTTCTTGCGATCCTGGCTTGTTTATGAGAACTATGTCTCCTACTGCAGCAATCCAGGTGTATGGCATTTTAAGAAGATTGTGGTCTCTGACTGTTTGCTTGAGTTTTATAGTTACGTGGGGCAGTGTGCCTGACTCAAAATCAACAGAAATGTCAATGATTTTCCCAACCAACTTCCCAATCAAGGAGTAGACCAGTTTTCCTTTGAGGTTAGATATCTTTATACTGATGATTTATTCCCCCCTATTTTGATTTGAGTATGATTCTTGAATCTATAGCTATGGCGCCTTTTTCATAGACTATCGTTGGATTTAGATCTATCTGGGCAATCTCTTCGTTAGCGCCAACTAAATCGGAGACTCCTAGCAGTATATTTACGACCGCGTTAAAGTCAGCAGGTGGTATTCCTCTGTAGCCACGGAGAATAGGATAAGCTCTGATTTCCTTTGTCATGTCTTGAGCTTCTCGTTTAGTTATTGGAAGTAGCCTAAAGCTAACATCTTTGAGCAGTTCCACAAAAACGCCGCCAAGGCCAAACATTATCGTGGGACCAAATTGGGGGTCAAGTGTCATACCTATGATTACCTCAGCGAGCCCTTTAGGACTGAAATGATATACCATAATGCCAATGATTTTTGCATCGGGGACCTTTGATTTCACGCTGCCCATAATAGCCTTGAAGGCATCCTTGACTTCCTGAGCATTTTTGAGATTTAATTTGACACCGCCAACATCTGTCTTATGTATTATGCCGGGAGAGACCACCTTTAATACGACTGGATATTTCACTTTTTCAGCGATGCCTACAGCTTCGTCAGCAGTTTGTGCTATGTCAAATGTCGTCGTAGGTATCCCGAACTCACGAATGAGTTCCTTAGATTCGTGCTCCATGAGAAAGACTCTTTCCTCAGATATTGCCGTTTTAATAATCTTTCTTGCCTGCAAATTCATAATTCTGCCCACCGTCATTATATGTAAATGAAGTATTTGAAGATTTTTTACACGCCAATATCCTCTCCTCCCCAAAAGATTCTTGAGAGCTCCGCGTACAGATTCTCCAGTCCTGTATTTCTTGATGCCGAGACGGGGAGAAGAATGTTGAATGCTTCTAGTTGGCCTAGTGCACGACATATTTCTATGCTAATTTCCTTCCGTAACCCCGCTGTCTCCTCCCTCACTGCCCCTAATAGCTCATACGGATCTTCAGACCAGTTCAGCAGTCTCTCGATTTCAGCATCCGATAGCAGATCGGATTTGGAGAGGATATTTAGCTGGGGAATTGAAAAGCGATATTGCGTTGATGCACCAAGAAGTAATAAAGAAACGAAATCAGAGGGGCGTTTTGCCAAAATAGGATCTACGAGAAAAAGGAGAGTCCTTTGTGATCCTCCAAGCGTAGTTACTATGAAGGGACCAGAACTCCTGAAAGTGAAAAGCTCCATTTGCCCAGGAGTGTCGACAAGAATGAATTCGGGCCGCAGTTCTTCAATCTCGTCTTTGATCTCCCCAATTTTCTCGGCTATCATGTCGGCAGAGAAAATTAGGGCTCCATTTGGACCCAGACCGTATTCTCGCATGATCCTATCAATATCTATGAAATCCCTTACATCAACATCGGGTGAATAGGGCAATTGAATAACGCTTGGATCTAGATTCACAGTCGCCAGATCTACATTATTTGCCCTTAGCCATTCTGAAAATGAAGATGTTAGACTCGACTTGCCAGACCCTGCAGTCCCCAAAACATAAACCGAAACCATGTTCCCTAAACCTCCTAAAGCAAATGGATAACAACATTTATGAGAATTCCTTTCTTAAGAGTATTTAGCAATACATCCGGGGCAAGAAAGGTGCGGAAGGAGAATTTGTGCAGTGTAGTTAACTGTCAAAAGACCCTAAAAAAAGGAGAATTTGTTGAAATAGGAGGAAAAACATACTGCTTAGAATGCGCAGTTCTGATTTCAAAATCCGAAGTTGGGAGATTAATGAGGGGGGTATCTTTTGAAAGAGACTAGGTTTGAACTAATTTTCCCCGCAAACGAGGTTCTTATCGGGAAAACACTCAACACAAATGGCCGTTGGATGGCAAAGAGAATAACATCTTTGGGTGGAAAAGTTGTAAGATTCACCGTGGTACAGGATGACGTTGGTGTGATCTCCGCTACGATGAGGAGGGCGGCAAAGAGATCTAATGTGATTATAGTATCTGGGGGTTTAGGCCCAACATATGATGATAAAACTCTTCAAGGATTGGGGGAAGCTATCAACAAAGCCTTAAGACTCGATACAAAAGCACTTGGAATGATTAAAGAGAAATATAGAAAAATACAGGAGAAAGGTGTTATCAAAAATGCAACAATAACCGATCATCGGAAGAAAATGGCAATGTTACCTGAAGGCAGCATCCCTCTGCCAAATCCTCTTGGATCGGCTCCTGGTGTATACGCTGAGTATGAGGGGGCTCGGATTATTTGTCTCCCAGGAGTTCCTTCAGAGCTTAAAGCAATCTTTGAGGAAAGTGTCGTTCCCATAATTAGAAAAATGGTAAAGGGAGCAATATTCGCTGAGGAGAGTTTTGTTTTGGAAGAGATAGTTGAGTCTGAGCTTGCGCCTCTAATCGAGCAAGCCATGAGTAGGGATTCCTATGTCTACATTAAATCTCACCCACTAGGATACGAGGGCATTTCAAAAGTGATAATTCACATTACCGCAACTGGAGATGAGGATGTAAAAATGAGAGTCAGGAGAGCTTCTGATTTCTTGAAAAGAGAGCTTATAAGAAGAGGAGGAAAGATCAAGGAAGAATCATAGACTCGGTGGCAAGAATTCTCTGAGTCGCTTTATTAGACCCTCTCTCGTATCAATTGCGGACACTGCGAGTGGAATTCTCTCAGATTCAGCTATCCTTATGGCGAGGGGATCCGTGCGGTCCACTCCGTGCAACACGACTGCAGCTGGTTTGATTCCGGGAGCTCCCAGCCCCATCTGACTTGTCTTTATGGCTACCATCGGAGAACGTCCCTTATGAACGTTTGTAAAGATTGCAACTCTCTTTGGCGTTGTACCATAGAGTTGAAGCATTTGCTGAGGAGTTAGATTCAGAATTGCATTAATAGAATCAATTGCAGTGTAGCCAAAAATGTTCTGATCTAGAAGAGCGGGGCATGCAAGCACATCGCACTCTAAGTGCTCGCAGAACGTCGAAAGCTTCACTGGAACCGGGAACTCCCTTATGGCAAGCAGGCAATCGGAGGGAATTTCTAGGCCAAGTATGCGCTTGAAAGCGTTTATTGTCCCGCCCCCTTTTTTGTAATCGAGAAGAATGATGGCTTCAACGAATTTCCTAATCGTTTCCATGCGAGGAGAATTGCGCCTACCACTTTCATTGTCGCTTATCACTGACGGGGAAACATTCAGAAAACTAGCGAGATCCTTTTGGGTGATTTTGAGTTTGTTTCGCCACTTCTTCATGACAGCACCAGGATTGTCAGCCAGTGTAATCTCGCCAGCTATTCCTTCTGCCAGAAGCCCGATAGCATTGTCTTTAGGAAGCATGGAACATCAGTCTTACGATGATGCTTTGCATATTTAAAGATATTACAGAGGGTCTCGCTGGCTACTTCCTTTCTAGGAACCCAGAATTCCAAAACCTCCGATAGATTAATAACTTCACAACAGAAAAAGGACTAGAATCGAGAAGGATGGATGATCTATGGCAAACGGGTTTGAAGCCACACTTGAGAAATATGCTGAAAGGGTCAATAACGCATTGAATGGACTTATCAAAAGGGAAGTTGACGTAGCCAGTAGGTTAACTCCAATTCATGGAGAATATTATGGAGACATAGGAGAGTATTTAGAGAGGGGTGGTAAGAGGCTTCGACCTGCTGCCCTTATCGTTGGGTACGAGGGTGTCGGAGCCAAGGGAAGTGGAGACATTGATCTGGCCTCGCTTTCAATAGAGTTGCTCCACAATGCAACGCTGCTGCATGATGATCTCATTGATCATGATGAAATTAGGAGAGGCGGACCGACGTTTCATGCCAAATACCGAGAAAGATACAGAAAGAGGGTAGATAAGGCCGAGGATTTCGGCATGGCTGCAGCGATTCTGGGGGGGAATTCAACCTATAATCTTGGATTGGAAATACTACTTAGGTCCGGTTTTAAGCCAGATATAACAGTCCAAGCAATTTCTCTGTATCAAAGATCATTTAGAGAAGTCATAGAAGGGGTCTTATTTGAGAGTTTCTTAGCCCTGAAAGGAGAGTCAAACGAAGATGAGTATTTAGATGTGATTCGCCTGAAGACTTCTGCGCTTTTCGAGAAAGGATTGCTGATTGGAGCAACGCTCGGAGGCGGTACCGATTCTCAGAAGAAAGCTATTAGTCGATATGCAATACAAACAGGACAGGCATTCCAAATTCAGGATGATATCCTGGGCACATTTGGGACAGAGAAGGTGACCGGAAAGCCCGCGGATTCTGATATCAAAGAAGGAAAGCAGACCATATTGATAATAAAAGCGTTTGAACTCGCAACCGAGTCAGAAAAAGAGAATATCAAAAACGTCCTGGGAAATCAAAACGCTTCGCAGAATGAGATTAGCGCTGTAAGGAGAATTATTGAAGATGTTGGTGCACTGGATTACTCAAAGAAGTTGTCGATAAGGCTGGCAGAAGACAGTCAGAAAAGCCTCGATTCCGCAAAGCCGGAACTGACTCAAGAAGCCAGCAGATTTTTAAAACAGCTTAGTGATTTTGTTGTTAAGAGAAACTACTAACGCTCCAAACTACCCGGTAATCGGTATCTTGACGGTGAGGATGTCATGACTAGCATTAATATTAAGCTTTTTGCAACATTCAGGGAGCTCATGGGTAGGAAAGAAATGAGGCTGGAGCTGGGAAATGAGGAGAAGCATACTGTGCTGGGCGCTATAGAGAAGCTGATAGAGAAGAAGGGAAGTGTCATCGGAACCAGGTTATTTGATGAAAAGGGGGATTTGAGGAAAGGTGTCCAAATCTTCCTAAATGGTAGGAAGGTTCGTACATCTAACAAGGCAGAAATCTCAATCAAAAACAATGATGAGATAGCAATCCTCCCTACAGTAGGAGGAGGCGGAGCTATCTTAGGGTTTTTACCATGTATGCCCCTTCATGATGATATCCCAGACGTTTATAATATTCTCTGACACCTATACCGCTTGTCACAACAACTTTCTTAGAATCAAATCTCTCATTGCTGATTCTTTCAGCGAGATCTAGAAGTCTTCTGCCAAAACCTCGATGCTGCCATTCATCTGACGGCTCCTCACCCACTGGTACTACGGGACCATATACATGAAGTTCTCTCACAATGGCTGAATCCGTTGCGCGGATCTCAGGCCTATGAGCTTTTTCCGAGGGTATTCTTAGTCTAAGAAAGCCAACTAGGATCTTCTGCTCAACATCATCAAAAGAGAGAAATAGCTCGATTCCTCCTGAGGATTTGTACTCTTCAACAGAAAGTTTTATGTCATTTAGCCCAGGCAGTATGCCTTTCTTTTGAAACAAATGCCCTACTTCATGACACCTGATACAATTGCAGGTTAGATCTCTTTTCGCTATCTCAGCCAGTACCACCTCTCTCAGGTTGCTCTTTTTGACTCCTTCATCTATCAAGGGAGCAGGTATGTCTCTTTGCATCCTTTGAATTCTGACCCAGCGAGGTAGGTTTGGCAAGACCTCAGACAGGAGTCCAACCATATCTTCAGTCTTGTAAGGTACATATTCACCCTTCTGCCACATCTCATAAAGCTCAGTGCCCTTGAGAACGAGACACGGATAGATCTTTAGCATATCCGGCCTAAACTTGGGTGAGGAAAAGATTCTTCTGAAGACTTCTAAGTCTTTTTTGGGATTTGAACCGGGCAGACCCGGCATAATATGGTAGCATACTTTAAGCCCCGAGTCTTTTAGGATTTGAGTGGCGCTTATTACATCTTCGACTGTATGTCCTCTTCTAATAAGCCGGTAAATCTCACTGTATATGGTTTGAACACCTAACTCCACTCGAGTGGTTCCCATCTCGAGCATGCGATCAACATGACTTTCTTTGCTATAGTCGGGTCTTGTTTCTATAGTAATCCCAACATTTCTAACCTTAGCGATTTCAGCACGAAGCTGTGCATCTTCCAGTGTACTGCTCTCTTTTTCAGACAGAGCAATCAGACATCGGCGAACAAACCAGTATTGATAATCTAAGGGCATAGCGGGAAAGGTTCCGCCCATGATAATGAGCTCCACTTTATCTACCTTATGACCCATTGAGTCAAGTTGTAGAAGACGATTTCTAACTTGCATGAATGGATCGAAATCATTCTGGATTGCACGCATGGCCGCAGGTTCATGACCCGTATAGCTTTGCGGAGAGCCGTACTGAGGGCCTCCGGGACAATAAACGCATCTTCCATGCGGGCATTCGTAAGGTTCCGTCATAACAGCGATAACAGCAACACCAGAAATTGTGCGAGTTGGCTTCCGTGTTAGAAGAGGGAGGAGTCTCTCTCGCTCACCGGGACTTGCAAACATCAGGATCTGTGTGTTGCTCGGCATCTCCTTTAGGTGATGCCTGCTGCATACTTCTCGTTTTACCTTGCCTACTTCGGACTTTCTGAAGTTGCCGCGCGTTAGATGTGTTATTATCTCCCTACAGACGAGTTCCAAAGGGCTTCCCTCAGATTCTGACTTGAGCGAGACTATTTTGCTGGAAGGGAAAAATACATTTATCCTATTTCGTAGAAAAACCAAAAACTAAAAGGGCAAAACAAAGCGGAATTAAGAAGGTTGACCAGCTTGACGCCCGTATTTTACACGCTTTAGAAAGTTTTTCCTGTTTCGAATTCGCGGAGTCGTTTTTGCTCTCTTCTTTCCCGATACTTTGGGCGTCTGGCCCCTAACCTTACCAGCCTATTGACCTGATAGTCGAAGCGACATTCAGATTGTCAGGCTTCCATGAGACCCAGGCATTCTTATTACCTCCCTTGAATATGTCTTTCTCTAACATACTTATCCCCATGTGTTTGAGCATTTTCGCTTGGCTCTTTATCCCTATCATCTCTCCTACTTAAAAACTCTTCCAATCTCCCTCCCTCTTTTCATCTTAGCCTAAGGTGATGCTTCAATACTTCTTTCGCAAAATGCCTTCCATTCTTGATATAAGGAGCTGATTCGCGTAAATACCTTTTTGAGATTTCTCAACATAATAGCATAATGAGCGTTCTGGGACTGCGGATTCCGTTCTTTCTTTGGACAGTAATGCAGAAAACTAGCCTATACGGATGATTCTACCTCGTCTACTGACAACAAGTGTTTTCTCAGGTTCCTTTCTAACCAGCTTGTTTCCCTTAATGACTAACTTTGTGCCTTCGTGAATCATGACGAGCCGATCTCTCTTGGCCATAAGATGGGATTCTCTACCTTCATTATCGATGATGTTTGCAAGCCATCCTTTCTCCTTGGAATCTAGGAAGTCGGACGACCAATCTTCACTCTTGCGCATGAATCTATCAAATATCTGCCAGGCTCTCTCCTTAGCTTCTTCGGCAGACTCCAGATAACGGCTCCTTAAATCAGTATCCTCGGCGGGTTCAGTGCTGGGCGCAGACCAATCCCTCCCTTGATCTAGCAACAGAAGACTGCCATCCCATTTGTGCTCTTCACTCTGACCAATTGCACCTTGCTTTGTCTCTACGATAGCATCGACGATGAAATAGCCAAATCCGAGAAAAACGCCACCCACAGAAATCCCGTCTAGAAGAAGGGGAAAATATAGAGTACCTGAACCTACGTTGACAAGAGCTCTTTCAGATTGTGTGATGTTTGAGTCTTTGCTGACTTTCCCCGATAGGTCACCTAACACTAGCTCATTCTTAGCACGTTTGCGAGACTTGCTTTCATCCATATCTAACTAGCCCTCCTCCCTCTTTTCTTCATCAGATTCTGTTTCTTTGACCTCTGTTGTTCGCATCTGATTGTGCAGATACTCAGCAAGTTTCAACGCCATTCGGCCTGGGATTGTAATAAGATATCGGCCCCTGACTCGTTCCTGAGCAATATAACCTGCTTCCTCCAATTGCTTCAGATGATGCGGGAGTGTTCCTGGTGCAAGACCAGATTCGTTCATCAAATCTTGATGATAGCGAGGACTCTCTGCAAGCAGGTATAGCAGCTTGATTCGTTCGGCACTAGCTAACGGTGATAACAGTCTGTGGGCTTCTTCTGGAGGTACAGGTCTTATTGGTTCCTCTCCTTCTTCGCTTATGAATATTTCTTTGTTTCCTTTTCGGATATACTTGCCGCTAGGTCCGACAAGAATCGTTTTTCGAAGTGTTTTATCCACCCCTCTCATCACATCCCCTATAACCAAGCTGATGTACTCACCCAACTCCTTCCCGCGAGCATCCAAGCGCCGACCGAGTTTATCCATTCTTTCCCCGATCTCCTCATTTATTCGATCAATATGCTGTTCCTTTCTTTTCATAGGGGGTTCTTCTGTAACTCTACCCACCTGTTCTCGAAGATCGTTCATTTGCTCTTGTAGTCTGCGGATTTGCTCTTTCAGGCTCTCGGCTTCTTTCTCCTCTTTTCTTTCCTTATCTTCTTTGGCCATTTATATCGGACTCCTGTTGGTTTTTTGAGTTCCTAAATCCCTCACTTAACATACTCCCTGTGAAGTCTAACACTATTGATGTAACTCCAGACACCGTTTGCTTGTGCAGTTTCATTTGCGTTCATATCATTCCACAACCCGATGAGGTTTCTTTTGGTTTTTTTCATTCTTACAACACACCTCCATCAAGATTAGCTCTTTAGAGGTTCTCAAACGAAATTCGTATTATAAACGATTTTCGTTTTCAACATGAATATAGTCGTTTTTATTTATAAACCTTTCGTATTTTTAACGAACCAAATGAGATACCCGCGCAAACAGAATAAACGGTTGAAAAGATTGAAGGGAAACAGGAGAAGCAGCTTCCATAAATACATACCTTCTAGAGGGGGTTCTGCTGTTTCATACGTGCCTAGGGCTTACCCACCAAAGAGGCATTTTTATTTCGGGATTGGTTCTTTCCTGCCATAGTAGTCTCTTCTCGTAATACCGAACTCATCCTTCATCTCTCTGAGTTCTTCGGTAGAAAAAACAGGACCGTCCTTACACACTTGGTATTCACCTATGCAGCAGCTCCCGCAAAGGCCGATTCCACATTTCATTATTCTCTCCAGACTTGCCTGTAGTGAAATTCCGTTCTTTTCAGCAATCTCAAATACCTTATGAATCATGAGCTCAGGTCCACACGTATATATCTGATCAAAAATCTCTTCTTCCAGAAGCTCTTCCGCTAGTTGCGGTGCAAAGCCACGAGTACCAAGACTTCCGTCCTCAGTTGATATTAGCAGATCTGAATCTGTCTTAGACAGAAGAGAATCAAGACGCTCTTTAAAGATAAGTTTGTTGGCGTTTTTTGCTCCTAAGATAACCGTTAATGATATTTGCTCTTCCACCATCTTCTCAATTAATGGAAGAAGTATCGATACGCCTACTCCTCCGCCTATGACCAATGGCTTTTTCCCGATTAGCCTAAAACCATGCCCGTAAGGTCCTCTTATGCCTACTGAATCTGATGTTTTCAGGCTGTGAAGGGCAGACGTTGCATCACCGACACGTTCCACTGTGATAGCTATGGTACCGCTTGAATTTAATTGAGAAAGCCCCATCGGAATCTCATCGACGCCAGGTATCCAAACCATAACAAACTGTCCAGGGTATGCAACTCTTGCTAAGGATGGATGATTAAAATAGAAGGTTTTTACGGTAGAGGTTTCATTAACAATTTTCTCGATTTTTAGAACAGTTGGGCAGTTTCTCACGTAAATTCACCTTCTGTGGGCCAGCCCTATAATATCACTTATACTTCCGTAATCCCTGGCCTTCAGATAGTTCTTGATGCCCCTAATTATCTCTTTAAAAACCGTCAATCCAGATATCAGTGCCGTCCCTATCTGAATAGCCGAGGCCCCTGCCAGAATAAGTTCAATCGCATCCTTCCAGTTGGATACTCCGCCGACACCCAGTATTGGTATCTTGACTGTTTCAAATATTTCATAAATACATCTCACGGCCAAAGGCTTTATTGCAGGACCTGAAAGCCCACCAAACTTGTTGAAGAGTATCGGGCGTCCAGTTTCTATATCGATTTTCATGGCCCTTAGCGTATTAATTGCCGTTATACCATCGGCCCCAGCCTTTTCTGCAGCATGGGCGATTTCTTTTATTTCCGTAACATTCGGTGTAAGCTTAACAAAGACAGGGACTTTCACAGTCTCTTTTACCATCTTTACAACTTCAGCGGTAAGCCGCGGATTCTGCCCTATCTGGCCCACATCCTCATGCGGGCATGAGACATTTAGCTCTACAGCGTTCCCCCCCGCATTTTCAACCTCTGAAGCGATTCGGGCAAATTCATTTGGGGACTCTCCAAAAATACTCGTAATTATTGGGATATTTGCGTCCTTTAAATCGCTTATTTCTGACTTGAAATCCTCTATTCCGGGATTTGGCAAGCCCATGGCGTTAAGAAAGCCACATTCAGCTTCAACTACTGTGGGATTTAGGTTTCCCTTCTTTGGCCTAAGGGAAATAGATTTTGTAACTACCGCCCCAGCACCGGCTTTAGCAATTCTTCTCAGACTCGGAGCAGATATACCCAGAATACCGGCTGCTAACACAGTTGGATTTTTTAAATGCAAACTCGAAATAGTGACACCAATGCCTTGATTTTTCATGATCCCACCTCAAGTACACCCTCTGATTTAGCTTTAGAAAGAATCGAAAATTCGTTCAAATATCCCGATGATGCAGCTCTTGTTAACTGGAGCGTCTTTGAACAGTCTTCCAGCAGTGGGGCGTCTGGTAATGTGCTCGACTGTCCATTGGAGGTTTCGGACAAAAAGACGCGGTGTATCGTTCCCCGATACGGACGGCAATTGAGTTGCCCCTGAAGTTCGGGTTGCTCCATGCAAGCTACTTCCTTCATGTTGTTGAAGTTGATGGTGTGACCTTCGAGTAGTAGTCCTATAGCTTTTTTGAAGAGTAATAACTGCAATAGAGTATTTAAGATATAGTAATAGATTTTCATGCAGATGCTATCTCTGAGCAACTTGGAAAAAGAAGAGAACGGATTTCTCTACTGCGTTTTTTTGGTAAGTTCTTTTTCTCCTTGTTTGACTATTTCAGAAAGCTCTTTCTGAACGTCTCTGGGAAGCTGTGTTGGTTCGTGCTCTTTCAAAATCTTCATGGCTTGCTCGCGAGCTCTCTCACGAATCTCCTTCCTACCTGCCTTGACCCAGCTTTCTGGAGAACTAATGTCAAAAAGCTGCGGTATGTATATCTCGCTTAGCAAGTATTTGAAAGTGTGTTTATGGCTCAGGAAATGCCCGCCTGGCCCGACTTCCGAAAGTGCCTCGGTGGCCAACATATCATCATCTATGCTGATACCCCTAAGTATTCTATAGATAATTCCGGCAACCTCGTTTGCAATCACAGCCATCTCTATAGAACCAACCATTCCATTAGACAGATATCCGCAGTCGTGCACCAAATTCGTTCCCGTTAAGGCTGCTATCAAACCATTCATCATGATTTCGGCTCCGGCTTGGGCGTCTGGTGTGTTCGAGCTGGCCGCTCCACCGAAGCTAAAGCATGGAAGATCATAGTAGTGAGCCATTGCGGCATTAAGAGCCCCAGTTCCCAGAGTGAACTCTGGGGCCCCGTAGGTGCAGATGCCCGAGCGAGGGTCCATCGAGCATACCCAGCCGGCGTAGATTATCGGAGTGCCAGGGTTCACTAACTGGATCATTGTTATAGCTGCCAGATTTTCTGAGTTGGCCGTAACCTCCGTGCCAACCAGTGTTCCGGGACCCGTACTTCCAACCATGGGCATTGGACCGAGAGTGATCGGTACTCGAGCCTCGGCAAATTCAATCATGTTCTCATTAGCCTTAGGAAGAGTCAAAGGAGACGCGGGCTCGGCATAGAGACATACAATAGGTCTCCGTCTCAGTTCTTCCATCCCGCCAGCAACGGTTGCGGCCATAGCTAGCATTCTCTTGGCCCCATCAGCCCCAGGCGAGGCAAAGACAACTGGCTTCGTGGTATTGTTCAGGATTGCTTCCAGCTCGTGAAGATACTCAGCTTCCCACGGAACATCAAAGGCACCTGCTATTGTCATTAGATAGTACATATTTGGAAGAGCGTCACCAATTCTTGAGCACTCTGCCACATCGCTCTTTTCTGGCCTTCGATTCTTGCCATCTACTAAATCCCTGATGTACGGAACTGGGGTTCCACCTAGCCCAAAATACACACGTGACCCTTCAAGAAGAAAATCGTGCTTTGGATCCCGACCGCATAGAATGACCTTCTTTGGAGCTTTTCTTAAAGCCTCACTGATGAGATATTCCGGAATTCTTACTGTCTTCCTCCTAAAGTCTATGTCGGCCCCTGCCCCTCTGAAGATCTCCAAGATTCTGTCAGAATTCGTTTGCACGCCGGTCCGTTCCAGTGTTTCCAAGGTTGCAATATGAATATCTCTTACATCTTCTTTTTTGAGGAACTCGAGTATGCCTCCCTTCAGTCCTCTTTTAACCATAATACGCACTGCTCCTCCCAATCAGAGCTCTATATTGAGGATTCTTTTCGCAACATTTACAGCTTCGACAGCATTTTCAGCGTAACCGTCTGCCCCGATTTCTTTGGCCCACTCTTCTGTAGCTGGAGCCCCACCCACCATTACCTTAATCTTGTCTTTCAACCCCTCTTTACTCAGAAGTTCCACAATCTCGCGTTGGACAGGCATGGTTGTGCTCAGAAGAGCCGAAGCCCCAATGATATCTGCGTTTACTTCCTTCGCCTTTTTGACAAACTCTGTCGACGGAACGTCCTTACCAATATCATATACTTCAAAACCAGCAGTTACCAACATAGAGGCAACTATGTTTTTCCCAATATCATGAATGTCCCCCTCTACCGTACCAATAACTACTTTGCCAATGGATTCCAATTTAACGGCTCGTTTTTCCAGTTCGGGATTGATCAGCTCATCCATAACCTTTTTTACAGCCTCACCTGCTGCAACTAAATGCATCAGAAAGAATTCGCCCCTTTCGAATTTCTCGCCAACTATTCCTAACCCTTTAGTTATTCCCTTTTGAACTATCTCTACAGGGTCTATTTCTTTGTCTAGAGCCTTTTTTACGGATTCATAAACCTTCTCTGCATCAAATGACATAATAGCACTCACTAATTCTTTTAAAACAGCTTCAGAAGACATCCTTTTCCACCTCACAAAGTCACAGAACGCAGTTTTTCTATTTCAGTAGTTCATATTTAAGGTTATTTATCAGATTCCCTTTCTATAATAATCTCAAATAGTGTAAATGTTGTGTCCAAAAAACATATAAAATCAATTAATTATTGTGTGAAGGTGTGGGCGGATAACTCCGAAATCGAGGGTGTGACAACTGTGTGGCAGTTCAAGGCAAAGCAAAAGATTTTTGAGATCGGGAAGATTCAAATTGGTGGCGTACCAGGCGAACGCCCAGTAGTGCTTATTGGAACGCTTTTTCATCTTGGCCAGAAGATTGTGACTGATGCAAAGAAGGGCGAGTTTGACAAAG
>JBHLPL010000004.1:42456-49239 GCA_048939465.1 Promethearchaeota archaeon
CAAAGCGAAGGCTGAAGAACTTATCAATATGCAGGATGAGTTTTCAGATAAAACAGGCAATCCCTGTATGATAGACCTAGTAGCTTCGGGTCCAGATGCAGTTAGCAAGGAATTGGAGTTTGTTATGAACGTAACGGATGCTCCTATTCTGATAGATCCCGTCGGCGCGGAGACAAAAAAAGCCGCCATGAACTACATAGAAGAGAAGAATCTAACAGCCAATGTTGTTTACAATTCCATAATCGTGGATACAAAGCAAGAGGAGCTTGATTTAATCAAGAAAGCGGGAATAACCAGCGCAATTCTTCTGGCCTATAGCTCCAGAGTGTTCACCACCCAAGGACGGATTGATGCAGTTAATTCTCTTCTCTCATCTGTAGAGAAGATCGGGATTAAGAAACCACTGATTGATACGTGTATTATGGACATTCCCAGTCTAGGAATGGGGTGCTACGCTCTTTTTGAACTAAAAGACGAATTTGGAATTCCTATTGGAGGCGGTACGGATAATGCCGTCTCTACATGGAGAGGATTAAAGACTAAGATGGGAAAACAGGCTCGTGAGTCAAGCATTGCAACTGCCGCCGCGGCAGCCGTCATGGTAGGAGCGGATTTCATACTATATGGACCCATAAAGGTGGCGCCGTACGTTTTTCCGTCAGTAGCCATGATTGATGCAGCTTTCGGTCAGCTGGTTATGGAAAAGGGGAAGATGATTAATAAGGGTCATCCACTGTTCAAGATTCCTTAATCAAAATTGAAACTGCAGATGAGTGACTCCTCAATCATTAGAAATCGAACAATAAGAAGATTCAACGGTTATATTATAAGTTGTCTACTCTAAGCTGACGAAAGCGTTAAATTCCGAATATTACATTCCTTCCCGTGGGAGAGTCTGAAATGACAAAACAAAGGGTTTTAGTGGTTATTCCTAATCGTTGCACTGGTTGCGCTAGATGCGAGATGCACTGTTCATTCTTCCACACAAAAAGTATAGATCCTACTCAGCGCAGACTCTTTGTGATTCGCGCTGAACCAGATATTGACACTCCGATAGTTTGCACGCAATGTGGTTTATGCATGGCTGTATGTCCTGTTCCTGGAGCCATGGCAAGGAATAGGAAAACAGGAGCAATAGAGGTAACTGAAAAATGTACGGGTTGTGGACAGTGTGTTCCTGTATGTCCCTACGGAGTAATCAGCGTACATAAAATTAACAATAAAGCGATAAAATGTGATCTTTGTGGGGGGGATCCTGCGTGTGTAAAAGGTTGCCCCTTCAATGTCATTGAGTATGCCGATCAAGAAAGAGCGAATTACATTAAGCGTCTCATCACGGCTAGTGCTGTTAAGGGGGGAATCTACAGAGGTTCAGAATCTTAAGGGTTCCCGTGAGGGGTTGACAGATGAAAGAGAAGTGGTATGGGTATGTTGGGAAGATTTTGCGAGTGAACTTGACTGATGGCAAGGTTGTTGAAGAATCCCTCAGCAAGAATGTAGCCAAAAAGTTCCTGGGATGTGTTGGTTACGCTGCGAAAATACTATGGGATGAGCTTGAACGGGGGGACCCGCTGAGTCCTGAGAACAAACTGATAATTGCAACAGGACCACTAACTGGAACATTAGAGCCTGGATCGGGAAGCTGGGAGGCTTGTTTCAAATCGCCCTTAACCAACGGTTGGGGAGAGGCCAGATGCGGTGGCTTTCTGGGTCCGGAGCTCAAGTTTGCGGGCTTTGACATGATCATTATCGAGGGAAGAGCAAAAAACCCGTCATACATATGGATTAATGATGGGGAAGTCAAGATAAGATCCGCAGAGCACCTGTGGGGTAAAACCACAGTAGATACAGAAAAAGAACTAAAAGAGGAGTTGGGTGATTCTGAGGTTAAGGTTGCTACCATAGGTCCGGCAGGCGAGAGTCTCGTTCGCTTTGCATGCATAGTTGCAGATACTGATAGAGTAGCAGGCCGAGGCGGGCCTGGTGCGGTAATGGGATCAAAGAATCTGAAAGCCGTAGCCGTAAGAGGATCCGGTAAGATTCTGATTTCAGATCCTGAATCCTATTTAGATGTTATCAGAGAATGTGAAACAGCGGTTTCGAAATCAGATTGGCTCCCTGCTTATCTTCACGGAACCATAAGCTTCATTTCAGGAGCTGATATGGCAGGAGATCTCCCGACCAAATATGGTGCTTCAAACAACTGGGGGAAGGGAGACGATATCTACGTTTCATTTGAGAATAACTACTTGATAAAGTCTAGAGCATGTTATGGCTGCGCTGTTGCCTGTGCCAGACTATCAGGCGTCAAGACCGCCAAATGGTTTACACCACCTCATGGAGGTCCCGAGTACGAAACCGTTGCAACCTTCACGGCATTCATGTTGCATGAAAACTTAGAAGCAGTAATTCATGCAAATTATCTGTGTAATCTGCTTGGTATGGACACAATATCTTGCGGAAATGCTATCGCTTTTGCTATGGAATGTTACGATAAAGGGCTGATTACCAAGAATGACACGGACGATACAGAGCTGAACTGGGGTAACAGTGATTCTATCGTAACCATGGTTAAGAAGATAGGACGGCGAGATGGTTTTGGAGATTTGCTGGCCGAAGGCGTAAGAAGGGCTGCCAAGAAAATTGGGAAAGGAGCACCTGAACTCGCACTTCATGTTAAGGGACTCGAATTACCTATGCACGATCCAAGGGCCGGAAAGAGCTTAGCGCTACAGTATGGAACAGCAAATAGGGGAATGTGTCACATCCATCCGTGCGAAAGCGTGGATGTAGAAGCCTATGGTGCAGATTTTGGGCTGATACCTTACGGACTACCGAAGCCACCAGTTGAAAAGTACGGTGAAAAGGGAAAAGCGGTGATAGTTAAGCTCCTGCAGGATTACGGTGTGCTTTATGACATCATGGGGGTATGTAAGTTTTTGGCATATACCGGCATGACACTGGACAAATACGCCAAGTTATTAGCAGTCACTACGGGATACGAACTAAGTGAAGTCGAGTTGCTTAATGTTGGCGAGCGTGTGATCAATCTGCAAAGGTGTTTCAACGTCCGAGAGGGCTTAAGGCGAAAGGATGACATGATTCCAAAAAGAATCCAAGAAGTCCCCCATTTTGGGGCCTATGCCAATGTAAAGGAAACAGCAATAAGAAACTATAATGCCATGCTTGACGAGTATTATAAATTACGCGGATGGAACAGGGAAAACGGCGTTCCCACCCAGGAGAAATTGAAGGAGCTTGGATTAGAAGATGTGTACAGCCAAATCAGTAGACTTGATTAACGTTCATTTACTAATATGGATTCATCGGGTTATTGATTCACGTAAATCGCTTCCCAGTTAGTAAGCTCTTTTGAGTATATCCAAGAGACTGTTTTCAGCCACCATTCTGGGATTTCCAGGTATTTCTGCAGTATCCATAGCCATCTTTGCTATCTTTGGAAGATCGTCCTTCTTAATGCCTATATCTCTCAGAGAAGTTGGGAGATCTAGATCTTCTATAAACTTCCTCGATGCGTCAATAACTCGCCTTGCAGCTTCTCTTACTGATAGTCCCTCCACTTTTTCTCCCATAGCAGAGGCTATTTTGGCATACATTTTCGGATTTGCTATGTAATTAAACTCCAGAACAGGTGGCGTAAATACCGCAATGGCTATGCCGTGTGGAACTTCTCCGTACAAGCCACCGACCGTTTCAGCCAGCGAGTGTATTATGCCACAGTTGGCAAAGTTTTCACATATTCCACCCAGGTGTGCCGCTAACATTACAGCTTCTCTAGCATCCATATTGCTTCCATTAGCATAGGCTATAGGGAGGTTCTCAACAAGCAATTCGATCCCATACAGTGCCAGCGATGGGACAAATGGCTTTGCATCAAGCGCAACACAGGTTTCAAGAGCGTGAGAAAAAGCATCAAATCCTGTTGCTGCGGTCTGTTTTGGGGGTAAAGTCATTGTTAGCAGTGGATCTACAAGAGTTGCGCTGGCTCCCAGATAGGGGCCACCCGGATATGGTGGAGCCTGCCCCAACGCCATCTTGAAATTCCGATCAGTGTCGGTAATAACTGCCCAATAGTCTACTTCACTACCGGTACCTGCAGTTGTGGGAATCGTAATAAGAGGCGTAAGGTGATTCTTTATTGCTTCAGTCTCATAGTCTCGTATTCTGCCGGGATTTGTTGCTAAAAGCGCCGCCCCCTTACCCGTATCCATAGAACTCCCGCCGCCAATCGCCACGATCAGATCGTATTCTCCCTTCTCAACTTGCTGTGCTGCCCTCTCTACGACAACATCTGTAGGGTTAGGAATTACCTCGTCAAAGATGTCATATTCAAGGTTCTTAGCATCCAAAGATTCTATTGTGCCTTTGGTAAGACCAGCCTTAATTACGCCCTTATCTGTTACCATAAGGACTCTCTTAGCCTTCATACTCTCAGCTAGTTCCCCAACCTTTCTGCTTACTCCTCGACCGAATTCTATATGTATAGGTAATGTGAAGTTAAAGGGTTCAAACACTCTTGCCTACCCCCCCTGAATCAGTTTTATGATTCGGGAGATAATATAAAGCTTACTCATACATATTCTTTGAGACCAGCTGAATGAACGCCACAACTTATAGTCAGTTTTTTAGACCAAGTTGTGCGGCTGACCTGTGAAAACCTCAATTGAAAGCAAATAGCTTTAATATTATTGCTTCCTATATGACGAAAAGAAACATCTTCGAAACCTGCAAATGTAAAAAGAATTATCTATCCTGAATGATTTCCTCTCCAACAACATCAGAAGCAGCGGGCGATTCTATTGACAAGAACAATTACTCTTTGGGAACACGATGTCTTTCCAGACCAAACTGTAAAAGTCAACTTGCCTTTGACAAGCAAAGTGAATCCGGAAGAATTGAAATCAGAACTCTGTGTTCCAGAGTATGTGGACCTCAGTTATTTTCCTATGCAAAAGGCGATAGTTATTCTGTGGGCCTGCAAAAATGCTCATGAACTTCATAACATGTATCCTGATGCCATAGATAAAAAGATATCAAAGAAACCCGTTAAGACGCTCCTTTTCGGCGGGGGGGCAATCAAAATGCTATGTCCGTCTGCCAACGTCAGGGGGTCACCATTCAATAGATCAATGAACGATGTCGACTTCTTGGTATCTCGTAAGCATCATAAGGAATTGAAAACTGTACTCCTAACCCTGCACGATATCGCCGGGACAAGGTATTTTCACTTCGTGACACCATACGAGGAAAGATATAACACAATGAGACCCGGAAGAGTCTTGATTAGAACCTTCAACGGATTTTCTGAGGATGGAAAGCCTAAGGTAGGTTTGATGGATATATTATCCGATCGTGTTGAAATGAGACACACTATTGACGTCAGAGAAGACCTAAAGATTCCTTCTGAGGACTGCGTCTACTCGATCAGCCCCCACAATTTACTCCTAACTAAAGCTCAATTTATCGTGGATTATCCGAAGAGGGAGAATCTGCCGAAACTTGAGAAAAGCGATCAAACGTACAGAATACTTCCTTATGAGTATTTTAACAAAGACAGAATTATAATAGGCATGGAGGATAAAGACTTTCTAGATACAGCTGTTCTTCTTCTAGATCATGACTTCGGGGAGGATATGAATCAAATCAATCTGATCAAGCTTAGGTCGATACTTAAGGATGGTAAACTAAGATTAACATTTAGATTGAATCTTCAAAATATGCTGAATAATCTAGATAGACTGAGAAAACGTGGAGCTACCGATTCTCAGATAAGCACAATAGAGGGTAAGATTGAGTCTATCTTCAAAGAGATACCTGAGGCAGATTTCAAATGGAACAAGCCGTGGTGGAATACCCATATCGAAGTACCAGATACTAGCGGAGGATGGGCGGGGGTAACAACGGGTAGGTGACCGTGACTACTATTCTGAGTTGAAAGGGCTCCTTCCCCAATCCAAGACCTCGGAAGATTCATTTTCAGAATATTGGACTTCCGGAAAAGACCAAAAGTCACTTACATCCTACCTTAGGATCAGCAGGTATTTTAGAAATGATGTAGTTCTCTGTGTCACTGGTTATCGGTTAAACTAACCCACAGTAAGATAATAGTTTTTGATCTTTGCTTCGCTTAGATTGACTACGGCACCCAGAAGAGATCCTTGTTCATAAGAGCTGCCAGGATTTATACACAGAGTACGACCAAACTGAGACTCCCCTTTGCCTTCGTGAATATGGCCGAATAATCCAAGGAGTGGCTGATACTTTTTTAGAGCATCTCTGACTGCAACACTTCCGACAGGAATTGTGACGCGTCCACCATACTTCGGTCTTAGGTTTTCATCAAGCTCAGGAGCTTCATCAAGCAGTGACTTATACGGTGGTGCATGAATGTTGAAAATGGCATTCGGCATATCTTGGACTTGAGATGTCATTGCCTCTATTCTTTCTGCAATCTCTTCTTCACCACATTCCCTGTATGTATGCCAAGGTGTGGGGTTTGTCCAACCAGTGCTTATCATCTCATGGTATTCGTCAATTTTGAATACACGACCTTCTGCCAGATTAACTTTCTTTGCTTTCTCAATCATTGCATCTATTTCGAATTCATCATCATTACCAGGACATACATAGCACTGGATTTTTGTGTCTTTTAGTTTTTCATCAGCAATCTGCATCCATTTTTTTACTCTTTCGAGCATAAAATTCAAAAAAAGCTCATCGATCTTCTTTGGTTCAGCCTTCAATTCTTCAATCTCTTTGTAA
>JBHLPL010000126.1:0-4699 GCA_048939465.1 Promethearchaeota archaeon
TTTGAAAAAGCTGAATACAGCAACCATCTGGTAAAAAGAGCAGACTACGAAAACATGTACATGTCTTTGAAGGAGTCGCACATAGATGTCGAGTAAGAAGACCAGCTTTGTTGCTTTGATTTTCTCTGTTCTTTTCTTTTTGGGTCTCAAATACATAATCGACCTAGGGGTCGAGAACATACCGCGAGGCATGCAACCAGTCATCTACGTGTCTCTACCTGTTTCTGGAGGGCTAATCGCTCTTAGTTTCTGCTCATTCGCTGGAGACATCTTTCATGTGGAGAACTCATCAATCGCGTACGCATTGAGGAGAGTTGCAGAGGACCCAGCGAGGAATTTCCTCATAGGCTTCATCACGACAGCCTACCTAGGCCTTATCAGATCACCGCTAGTTCTCAATGTACCCTTTCTTTCCTATGTTGAGTGGGCTGTAATCGCGTTAACGATTTACGTGTTGTACACAATGACGGGGTTCTCCGGTGAGGAATTTAATGTCAGCCGAAGACCCCATGACTGGAAAAAGCATGAGCAGCAAATCAGACGTGAGACTGGACGCGATCTTGTGCGGGTAGCGTCGGTTATGGAGAATTTTGTTAAATATGGGGTAAAAGAGCCATTGCTAATCTACCTGACATCGCACTTGCATAGGTTAGGAGAGACGGAAGAACACATCCTGCAGATATTAAGCCCATTAATAGATTATACAGAACCAGCGCGACCCAGTAGATTGCTTTCTCTGCTTTCCACTTGGAGAAGAGGGCTTTCTGGCAAGAATCAAGAAGCTAGAGAAAATCTGCTGAATGAACTAATCAACAAAATTGAGGGGCTGTGAAGAGAATAGATTCAAAGAAGATTAAAGCTGCTTGTGATCGTATCATAGCTCGAATCTGCAGCACCTACGTCGGAGACGAGCAGCTAGTTGAGAAGATACTCGCTGCGGCACTAGCTAATGGGCATGTTCTTTTTGAGGACAACCCGGGGCTGGGCAAGACGTTGCTGTCGAAACTACTTGCTTTCTCAATTGACTGCAAGTTCTCTCGCGTCCAGTGCACACCAGACATTCTGCCTGCAGACATCCTTGGAACAAAGGTTTGGAGGCCAAATGATGGATCTTTTGAGTTGTTCAAAGGTCCTGTTTTTACCAATGTTTTGCTTTTGGACGAGATAAACAGGTCTCCGCCTAAGACCCAGTCTGCAGTCCTTGAGGTTATGGAAGAAAGACAGGTTACCATAGAAGGAGAAACCCATCGATGTGAAGAACCCTTTTTTGTCTTGGCAACTCAGAATCCAATAGAGTATGAAGGCACATACCCGCTTCCTGAGGCTCAAATAGATCGATTCATCCTGAAACTCTCCACAGGGTATCCAAGATCTCTAGAAGAAGAGAAGCTCATCGTCAACAGGCGCATAGAATGGAAGAGAGACGATCCCACAAGGGACTTAAAGCCGGTGATTTCAGCCGGTGATTTCAGGAACTTGCAGAAAGTCGTGGAAAACGACATTTACATGGACGATGTTGTTATCAAATACATAGCTGAAATAGTTCGAAAAACGAGAGAGCACCAACAGGTGGAAGTTGGGGCTAGCCCAAGAGGAAGCTTAGCTTTGCTCAAAGCTTCTAGAGCGTTGGCTGTGATCAAAGGAAGAGACTTCGTTACGCCTGATGACATCAAAACACTTGCAGTTGATGCACTGGCTCACAGACTTATACTCAAAGTGGAAGACGTAATGAGGTTGATAGATGAACGTAAAGTAATCAAGCAAATCTTGGAAGCAGTCAGTGTGCCAAAGTATTATCGCGAACGGTGAAATCCTTGGCGCTATCCGTAAGAGGAACCAGACTGTTTCTATCAGGATTTACCGTGATTTTCTTCTCTGGTCTCCTCCTAGCCAATCCCATATTGATTTCCGCCTCGATCATTCCTCTTCTGATTTATCTTCTAGTAGTCTTCATTGATCCCCCAAAAGTGAGAATCAAAGAAATAGATCTCCCCAGTTCTTCGGGAGTTGATGAGATTGTTGAAGTGAGGATAAGTGGTGATATAACTGGTGGTCCTGGAGCAGCTGTCGTCTACGGTGAAGTACCTGAAGCTTTTCAACTTATTGAAGGTAGCAATTATGTAGTGATCTCTAAAGGGTTCAAGGAGAAGGCATTTGATTTTTCGTATAAGGTCAAATGCGCTAAATACGGCTATTTCAGGTTAGGAGTCGGTGCGGAAGCAAGACACGCTCTTGGACTGACTTTGACAGATTTTTCAATCAAAGAGACTGTGTCCTTAGTTGTGCTTCCTACACTGCCTAGAATAAGAAAAATGAAGTTGCCCCTGCGGATGAGACAACGGATTCATCCCAGTGGAAGCATCGCCAAAACAGGTCCTTTGAGCACTGATTTCAAGGAAATCCGCAACTACTCTTTCGGCGACCCGTTCAAGATCATAAATTGGAAAGCGTCAGCTAGAGCCGCGCGACGAGGAAACCTATATCCTATGGTGAATGAGTATGAACGCGAAGGAAAGCTGTCCATCTGGTTGTTCTTGGACGCCAATCCCGAGCTAAGGATTGGGACCTCCATTAGAAGCACTTTGGAATATGGCGCTTGGCTCGCATACAGCCTTTCTTATTATTTCTTAAGCAAGGGCTACAGCTTGGGCATGGGTATATACAATCATCGAGGCGAGACCCTTTATTTTGACACAGGAAAGAAACAGTTCTTGAAAGTTACCGGAAGCCTTCTGAAACTAACTGGCTCACAAGATGGACTGGATGTTACCTGGGACTATGGATTCTCGAAAAGTGTCGAAATGAACAGAGAGTACCTGATAACTCAAGCCACGGGAATAATAATAATCACTCACGTAGCCTCAGGCAACTGGGTAGATCTTCAAAACGGCTTGCGAAAAATCCTAATTTACGGAAGCAGGAAAGCAAAGCACAACGTTACACTGATCAATATTCTACCTTACGGAATTGTTCCAAAAACCAACGATTGGGAGACCTTCGCCAGTAATGTGCTTAGTGTAGCCAGTAGAAGTTACTCTGAACGACTGCGAAGTTTAGGGTTGACCGTCCTGGATTGGGATCCAAAAGAGAAGGGCGTGGAAACCGCACTACTAACCACCACGAGGTTGAGGTGAGAAAAGCGTGGAATCAATGAAGAGAATACCACTATTGATTCAGCTCAGCACCATCATAATAATGAGTGCTGCTGCTTCTTACGCCTTTATATACACTGAGACAACGATACAGCTGAACGGATTATGCTTCTACCGTTATGCCGTATACATTGCAGCCATTTTTCTCGGATATCTGTGTTTTTCATATTACAGGAAATACGTTGCTTTCGTCTTCTCCGCTACTCTAATTTTGATGGCTCTCTCTCCTTTCGGGATAGAAGTCATACGGTCGTTTCCGTTTGCAGTTCCTTTCTTAACCGCACTTATGGGTGTGACCGCGATTTTGGTTGTTCCGAAATCTGGAGGCAAAGGGTTCTTTGAATTTCTTGTTGTGTTGGTGTTGCCAGGTCTCTTGACCGAATCGCGCATAGGAGGATCAGTGTACCTCATTGCTACGATCAGATCTATTGGTTACTACGGGCTTTCACTTGTTGCAATCATCGTTGTAGGAGGGTTTTTCTACCTGAGATACGCGGCTTTGGCGAATCTTAACAAGAGTGAACTTTTGTCCAATGGAGGGGCACAGAAGGCGGTGGCGGAAGCTGATAAACTGTGCAACAATGTAACAGTCCGCATCCTCCTCGGAGCGTGTGGAGCAGCGGGAATTTTGATGGTTGCAGTGCCAACTGCGACAGATATCCTTGGTAGTCTAACTTCCCTCTCGCCATTCTATGTGCTCGCGCTAGAGATGATCGCTGGGATAGCAGTGATACTAGTGCTCTACATTCTCCGATTTCATCGTAAAGAACCTTCAGAACAAAGTCAGAAATAGTTGCTTTCAAAAGGACACGTGCAGGACTGAGTTCAAAGAGTACATATTTCGGCGGATGTCTGCACGTAAAGCTCTTATCGCTGCGCAGCCTTGAACATAGAGACGTGATCTGAAGATGAAAGTCGTGGGTATTGTTGGCAGTCCAAGGCTTGGAGGAAACACGGAGACAATCACCCGAATCGCGTTGGAAGAAATAAAGAAGGAAGGGCTCAAAACAGAGCTTGTCACACTTGCGGGAAAGAATATTCAGCCCTGCGATGGTTGTCGGAGCTGCGTGAAAACGGGTAAATGCCATTTCAAAGATGATTTTCAACCCGTATACGCAAAGATCAAGAGAGCCGACGGAGTGATACTTGCCACTCCGGTTTATTATGGGGCCGCCACACCCCAGATTACAGCCTTCATCAGCAGATTCTATGGCACACGCGGAAAACAATTAAAACACAAAGTGGGCGGACCAATAGTTGTGGCACGTAGGGCTGGAAAAAACTTCACTTTTGCTCAATTGATGTTCTTTTTCATGATTCACGAGATGATTGTGCCGGGATCAACTTACTGGAATGTAGCTTTTGGGCGCAACGTCGGAGAGGTCGAGAAAGATGAGGAAGGCGTCAGAACAATCAAAAACTTCGCTCGTAACATGGTGTGGCTCATAAAGAAGATCAACACTTAGATAGTTTGGTGGGGCCGGCAGGAGTTGAACCTGCGACCTACGGGTTTCTCCTCTAATTGACCGCTCCAGAACTTCTTCATT
>JBHLPL010000127.1:0-4681 GCA_048939465.1 Promethearchaeota archaeon
TTGCCTGGGGCTTTTGTCGAGGTTGATGAGGAGAAGACCGAAAAGGCTAATCCGAAGAGTCGCTTGAGAATATACGCAGCAGGATCCTTTTCCAACCTAGGTATTGCTGTATGCGCATTCTTACTGATAAGTAACTTCGCAGTTTTCGGAGGTCTTATTTCTCCGTTTTTCGGACCCCAACAAGGAATTCTTATTCAGGGAACCGTTCCTGATAGCCCTATCTACGGACAGGTGAGTCCGCCCTTTGGGCTATTCGGAGCCTCAGCCCCAGCCGAGAACCTCACCGTTATTATTGAGTCAGCGCAAGACTTCATTGAATTCATGGACCACATATCTCCAGGAGATACTGTAATCTTAGAAACAGATGTAGGATTCATCAACGTTACAACATCGGTTAATCCTAATAATGACTCGCGTGGCTTCGTGGGGGTACAGATCAGTCCCACATTTCCCTACTATCCGCCCCGTCCGTGGGGTCAGTGGCTAGGAAAGGCTTTTCCATATCATTTATATCAAATACTCCTCTGGACTCACATTATTGCGTTCAGTGTGGGTATAATGAATCTCCTTCCTATTCCACTCTTTGATGGGGACAGATTGTTAGGCGATGCGCTAGACATAATAGTGAAGAAGAGGTCACCCAGAGCTGCAAGGATTACACTCAATTCAATTCGCATCTTTGCGCTTTCGCTTCTGATACTGAATATATTGCTCACTGTTCTCTCGTTTCCTCTTCAGCTTTGGTAGGCGAGTTCCTTCCTGTTTTGCGAGTAATTTGATGCCCAGAATCCTCAAAAGTTAAAAGCCTTTTCTGCCACTTAGATTCACAGGCTTTTCTAATCAAGAGGGATTCTGTTGAAATGCAACTATTGCTCAAAGACTGCGGTCAAATACCGAAGATACTCAGGAGAATACCTGTGCAAAAGCTGCTTCATGAAATCCGTTGAAAAAAAGGTTCAGAAGGTCATTTCGAAGTATGATATGCTCAAGGAGGACAGCAGAACAGCGGTAGGGGTATCTGGGGGAAAAGACAGTTCTGTTCTTCTTTACATCCTTGACACTCTTGAAAAACGGTTTCCAAAGGCCGAACTTATCGCTGTAACTGTAGATGAAGGGATTGCTGGCTATCGTGACGAGAGCCTGAAGAACGCAAGAAGTATAGCAAAGGCTTTGAGTATTGAGCATGCTGTAGTATCCTTCAAGAACCTGTTTGGAGTGAGACTCGACGAACTTGCCAAGATTGTGGAAGAAGATAAAGAATCTGTTTCCACGTGTGCTCATTGTGGTGTTCTCAGGAGAAACGCTCTCAATCAGGCTGCCAAAATGGTCGAGGCAGATAGACTTGCCACGGCTCACAATCTCGATGATGAGGCTCAAACAGTTCTTATGAATATTATTCGGAGCGATACTGTCAGGATAGTTAGAACAGCTCCGCTGATGGATTCTCAGCCTGAGTTTGTACCCCGAATAAAGCCTCTACGGGAAATTCCTGAGAGAGAAACGACTCTCTATGCTTACTACAAGGATATTTCCATTCCAACGGCTGTGTGTCCTTATGCTTCTGAGGCTCTCAGAAATGACATACGAACGTTTCTGAATGATATGGAAGAGAAACACCCCGAAGTGAAATACAATCTCTTGCGATCGGCTGATCAGATACGAGAATCGTTGGCTCCATTTGCTACAATGAACGCATCTCAACTTAGGACCTGCCAAGTCTGTGGTGCGCCTACTAGTAAGAGGATCTGCAAGACATGCAAACTGCTGCGAAAAATACAGTGTAGTACTACGCTTAACTTGAATAATGGAAACCCTCGAAGCGATAAGATTTCTGTGCCAAAGAAAACATTAATAGGCTGATTTCACGAAAGATATTGCGGCGGCGGTAGGATCGGGGAGCCTGTCCTGCCCTGTAACCCGAAATGGACATTATGCGGGGATCAGCAACCCGAAAGGCGATGCAAACCAACCGGTTTTAAGACTAGTTGCACGACAGTGAAATTCCGTCCTAGCGGGCTGGCGGAGATTCGGCATCTTCTGTAGGGAAGATTGTCAGGATCCTTATTAGGTGAACCGGCTAGGCCCGGGAGACGATCTGTGATTGCCCGAAGGAGCAACCTAAGCCTTGACGTTCAGCGCTGGTAGGGTGCGGAATGGAGATCGTGCTTCTGGACACTGGAATCGGAAGGAGCATCCACTTAAGGGGTCGCCGCCACTCTTTTTTTGCTCGTCCTTCATCAAGAAAGGTAACTGATTGATCTGCAAACTAGATCGATACTAAATGTAATTCACTGCAGAACTGATTATTATGATACCTGATTCAGTCAAAGCCGAAAATCAATTGTGATACAGTCTTGAAAAACCTTTACAAGCAGACCGATAAAACACTTATTAAATAACCACCTGTAATGTCTATGTGTGACACAAAATGACCTCATCAAACCAGTTTCAAATACCTCCTGATCAGCTGCCCACGAAATGGTATAATATTGCTCCTGAATTGCCCGAAAAGCTACCTCCTCCAAGAGCCCCGCCGGAGGATCCATCGCGTTTGGAGCTACTCCCCAAGATATTGACTCGAGCTGTGTTGGAACAGGAAACCTCAACAACACCTTGGATTAAAATCCCTGACGAAGTATGGGAACTCTATGTGCAGGCAGGAAGGCCGCGTCCTTTGATGAGAGCAATTCGTTTGGAGAAGAAGCTAAAACTACCTAAGAACATTCACATCTATTACAAGCGTGAAGATTTGTCTCCAACAGGAAGCCACAAAGTGAACACTGCCCTGGCCCAGTGCTATTATGCTGCCGAAGAAGGGTACTCGGGCGTATCGACCGAGACGGGGGCGGGTCAATGGGGGTCTGCGTTATCTTATGCTGCTAGTCTCTTGGATCTCAGATGCCGTGTGTTCTGGGTAAAGTTCGCTTACGAATGGAAGCCTGATAGAGACAAACTCATGAGACTCTATGGGGCTGAGGTCTTCCCTTCACCCAGTACTGAGACCTCGTTTGGAAGAGATCTTCTAGCTCAGAATCCAGATCATCCCGGGGATTTGGGAGTCGCAATATCTGAAGGGATTGAGGATGCCTTAACACATGAAAATATCTATTGTTTGGGAAGTGTTCTAAACCATGTCTTAACACACCAAACAATAATTGGATTAGAAACAAAAGAGCAGTTCGCATTGGCAGATGATTATCCAGACGTAATGATAAGTTGTTTCGGCGGGGGAAGTAATTTTGGTGGGTTTGTATTACCTTTTGTGAAAGATACTCTTCAAGGGAAGCGTCAGATCAAATTCATAGCTGCCCAATCACAGGCTGCTCCGAATCTTCAAGGCGAATACAAATACGAATTCGCAGATCACGCAGGCAAAACACCTCTGCTGAAAATGTATACTTTGGGCCACGATACGGATATGCCTACTATCCGAGCTGAGGGAATAAGATACAGTAGCGCAGCCCCCGTCATAAGCCTACTTCGATACAAAGGATACATAGACACCGTCACATACCCGATAGATGAAAGGCATGTCTTTGAGCGAGCTAGACTTTTTTCGCGGGCCGAGGGATATATACCTGCGCCAGAGAGTGCCTATGGAATTAGCGCCGCCATAGATAAGGCCTTGGAGCTGAAACAAAAAGGAGAAGAAGCAACAATAGCTATGAATATATCGGGACACGGATTTCTTGATCTGGATGCTTACGACAAGATACTTAATATGTAAGGTCAGATCGGTGTGAGAATTCATGAGAACAACTCTCTCTGTGCCTGCTGATACGATCCCCGATGGTACTTATGATTTATACTTCAGCATCGCCGATGGCGATGGAGGACGATCTGAGATCAACGTCGGAACCACAACTATCAATTTAGTAAGTCGACCATTGCTATTACTAGTAGTACTTGTGGGTTCCGTAGCCGTGATTAGTGCAGTTCTAATTTTAAAGAGAAGGCATTAGTCAGCTTTCAAGAAGCTTAGACTCTCTTATTCTTCTTCCGTTATGATCAAAGATTTCGGTTCCCCCTCTTTCATACGTAACTGTATGGCGTGGACAATAGACAAGTTTTGCATGTAAGATTTCCTTTATGTTTGGTGCTCCCAAGCTCTTTCTCATCTTCTTGAGCACTTCCTTTCGGAATTTCTCTTGCTCTTTTTTGGCCTTGTTCTTCATCGATCTTACGTGATGCATAATTGTTTCGGCTGCCCTTGCCCTTGAAATCAAGCCAGTTCTATCTCTGGGGGGTATGTGCCCTCGACTGGAAAGTCTATCAGCTTCTCGAATCAGAGGCCTGGTCTTCTCATCAACTTGCAGAGCCTTATTTACTAATTCTTCTTCTCGTCTAGTGACATAATAGATGATTGCTTCGAAAGCACTCTTAACAACGGTCTTCGGATCCGCATTTTCGATACGGGTTATGCTATCTGAAGAAACGTCACCCTCAACTGCTTCGGCACACAGACTCGAAAGACTCCGCAGAAAGAAATCGTCAAAGTTCTCAATCGGGTATGAGCGCCAATTACCATCCAGAACTGATTCACCCTCTTTTTGAACGATTCTGCGTCTTAGCAACCCCTTCCTCTTATCATAGGTGAAGGTGAAGAATATATACGGATGATAGAGTGTTTTGATATCTCTTATTCCACCCAATCCAAGTTTGCTGGCAATTTCCCTTATTT
>JBHLPL010000043.1:0-14840 GCA_048939465.1 Promethearchaeota archaeon
CCAATGCTCTATTCTATAACGTACATAGTGACTAGATCAAGAATCCTCAGTTTTTTGCCTTTTTTCACGTCCTTCATTGTGTGTTGGGTGAATAACAGAAATCTTGAGAGATGGCTAGTCGGATATTATTTTAATGGACCGTACCCCTGCTTATATGGTTTCATGCTTTCTATATTAAGTCTCAGCTTGGTTTTGTTATGGTATATCACTAGGCTTGACAGGTTTTTCTTTGCCGCATTCTTAACACTCATAACTACTCTTATCGTCTACCTTCCCTTTGCTTTTTTGAATACGATATACCTTGTTGTCGTTTTCTTCTATCTAAGGGACAAATCCTGCAGCTTAACCTCTTGGATAAAGAAAAACCTACTTCCAATAATTTTCTGCTTCAGTCTGGGTTTAGCGGTTCTTGGTTACTACTCATTAGTGTCCGGTGCTTTTCGAGTTTACATGGAACATGTATTGGGTGAGGGTGGCGTTGGACCAGGTTATACTTTTCCTGTGAGTCTTCTTTATATGGACATGGTTGGAATAGCAATAGTTCCAGCATTAGTGATATCAGTGTTGTCTGTTAAAATAGATGGTAGCAAAACCATGAGAGCTATTTACATGTATTATATCCCTATGACTTTACTTGTGTTGCTGTCTCTGAATGGTTTTCTCTACAACTTTCTACAGTTCCTGGTTCCAAATCGGGTGATGGTCATAAGTAGTCTGCTTTCATGGTTAGTGATTGGGAGATTAGTATATCTTGCATCTCAACGTGTAGACTCATCGAACGTCCGTGGTACGCCAAGAGAAACAGGAATGGACAAAAGAACCAGAGTGAAGACCTATGCAGTTCTAGGGATAGTGCTAGCTATCGGTCCTAGTTTAGTCTTTCAGTTCTCTTTATTGGCAGCCAATATCTACGCGTGGTTTCCGCGCTCTTCCTACTTCACTGATGACATGAGCGCACTTGAGTGGATTAATATGAACGTGCCTCCAGAAGATCTAATACTAAATGATTACTCTTTCACCAGTCTCTACTTGCAGTCGCTATCCATAAAGAATGTGACGTGTTTTTATTCTCTATCACTGAGTCTACAACAAAGAGTGAAAGATATATATCAAATATGGTATACACCGAATGACGAAATCTTGGTAAGGAATTTGCTTCTGAAATATGATGTAAGATATGTTCTAGTTACGTCCGAACCTCGCTTTCAGAATTACACATACATTGGAGGAACGGACCAATGGGTAGAAAAATCGTTTAAACCATCAGAATATAACGAAATCTTTAGTAGCTACGCATTCTTAGAGCAGGTTTTTGGAATTGGAAATTCGTCTGTTTATAGTGTGAATGCATAGTCAATTCGAAAACAATTTGAAGTGACGTTAAAAACTTGCACAGGTAATTCCCTAAAGACATGTCCTAGTCCTATATTTGACTTGCCTTGAAATAATGCTTCGCTGCTTTCCTTTCACCTTTTATCATGCGCATCAGAAATAGTGAAACTAATTTTTTAAAATTTGTTTTGAGCATATACTTCGTGACTTCTGAATGTGGTACTCCTCTCAAGGACTCTTGAGTGTGTATTCTTTTTTTCCAAATCTCTCTCAAGTTTCTCAATACCCAGACTATTGCTTTTAACGTAGCACCAAGGAGGAGAGGGTTTTTTCGAACAATCAGATCACCTATCATAAAGCCTAATGTGGGAATCAGAGGGTTATACCTGAAGAGAAAGCTAAGTGCTTGATTTTTTACAGAGGTAACGATGCGATTCTTCTCATTGTGGAATTTTTTTATGAATGACGGGGGAGACGATCCTCCACTCACATGGTATATCACTGATTTTGGTACAAACAATATCTTGTAACCACGGAGCCTTATTCTCCAACTCAAATCTATATCCTCATAACTCATGAAAAACTCAGGGTCGAATAATCCAATTGTGTCTATAATTTTCTTTCGAATGATTATGGCAGCACCTCTGGCACTGAAAATTTCTCTTAAATAGTCGTACTGCCCCCTATCTTCTTCTCTCCAATCGCCTCCTATCCGTATTGAACTTCCATAGTAGTCGACTATATCTCCTACAGAATCTATAACTTTTTTATTCCCAAGAAGGAGGAGTTTACCTTGTGCTGCACCAACCTCTGGGTGCTTTTCCATGACAATCACTAGCTCTCTTAACCATGTTGGCTCAACTATCGTGTCATTATTGAGAAGAATAACGTATTTTCCTTTGGCATGACGTGCCCCTACATTGTTTCCTTCTGCAAATCCAAGATTTTTGGGATTTTTTATTATCTCAAGCCGCGGATTGCCTTTAAAAACTCGTTTAACGAACATAATGCTATTGTCAGTAGAAGCGTTATCAACCAGAATAATCTCAAAATTCGGATAGTTTGATTGCAGGACAGATTTTAAACACGACTCCAAGAATTGTCTCCCATTGTAATTTAAGATGATTATGGAGACGAGAGGGAGTCTGGATAGCGAGACCAAGATGCTTTCACCTTTCTCTGATTCCCAGCTTGTTTCCATTTCTCTTATTATTCCCATAATAATAACATTAAAAAATAAAAACAATTCTCCTCTTCCTTGAGAGAAAATTCAAGACCTCATCCACCACAGACATAACTTATAGACGACATTCTCTAAAGATTTGTAAAGAGGTTCTTTTATGAGTAAAACGCGAAAAATACGCAATCTGCCTAAGGTCAGCATCATCATACTGAACCACAACGGAAAGCATTTTCTCAATCGTTGCTTAGCTTCGTTGAAGGAAATAGATTACCCTCCTAATCTTCATGAAGTAATATTAGTTGATAATTCTTCTAGTGATGATAGTGTAGATTTCGTTAAGAAGCATTTTCCATGGGTGAAAGTAATTTCTCTTGATAGGAACTATGGTTTTGGCGGGGGGAATAATAGAGGAATTAGACGTGCAACAGGAAACTACTTCGCATTTCTGAACAATGATACTAAAGTGATGCGTAGATGGCTAACAGAACTAGTAACTGCATCAATTGAGAATTCAACACCCGTATGTGCCAGTAAAACTCTTTTCATGAATGATCCTAGTATAGTAGACTATGGAGGTGGAAAGCTCACGATTAGTGGGAGAGGCTATAGTACTGCATTTGGAAAGAGGAATGTAGAAAATGTTGAATCTCCCACGTATACCGGATATCCTTGTGCTGCAGCCATGCTGATTAGAAAGGATGTGTTCTTAAAAGTAGGACAGTTTGATGAAGATTATTTCGCGTGTCTAGATGACACCGACCTTGGCTGGCGTACTTGGTTGCTCGGTTATACAATTCTCTATTGCCCTAAATCTGTTGTTCATCATGTAGGTGGGGGAACGACTGGAAGGAAGCGTATATCTCACACAAAAGCGTTTCATGGTCCGAAGAATAGCCTCATGAACATCTTAAAGAATCTTGAATTCCGGAATATCCTATTTGGTGTAATACTCGCATTTATTTATGACTTTATAGAAGTAATTTCCTTAATGAGAGTCAAAGACGCCAGTTGTATAAAGAAGAGAATAAAGGCCTATATATGGGTAATTAGGAATTTGCGACGCATATTACAGAAACGTTACACCGTGCAACAAAGCCGTGCTGTATCAGATAAGTGGCTGTATGCAAATAAGCTGATGGTTTCATTCAAAGATGCCCTACGTGAGCACATACGTCTGGGCAGGCTAAATCTTAGATTTTGGAAGACCTGACGAATTAATCAAAAACTGGAAGAATCAGAAGGGAGAAGTCTAATTAATGACAGAGCCATTAGTCTCAGTTATAGTATTGAATTGGAATGGGAAGAAATTTCTAAGCAAATGCTTGGGATCCTTGTTGGAGCAAGATTATCCAAATTATGAGGTTCTTTTGGTTGATAACGGATCTACCGATGGCAGTATAGAATTCGTAAAAGAAAGACTTGGAAAGAATAGTAGATTAAGGCTCATAGCGTTAGATGAGAACTATGGATTCGCCAAAGGAAATAACATTGGAATCAAGTACGCCCATGGCAAATATGTTATCATCTTGAACAACGATACAGAAGTTAAGAGGAGTTTTATTAGGAAACTAGTCAAAACAGCGAAAAGCGATGATCAGATTGGTAGCGTTACTTGTAAGATTCTAAGTACGGACAGCAGACTTTGGTTTAGCCAAAAATTCACAAACAGAGGATTCATTGTACCATTCTTCTTACAAAACTTGACCAGAGACCGTATAAGACGAATATCTAATGTTTTTCGTTCTAACATAGGCAATGCTGGTTGTGCAGTACTCTATAAGAAAAGTGTCTTAAATAAAATTGGTTACTACGATGAAGATTTTTGGTCTAATTGGGAAGATTATGATCTGGGTTACAGAATAAACATTGCGGGATTTAAATCAATATACATCCCACTTCCCCTTGTTCTACATGTAGGTGGGGGTTCAGAAGGTTTTTCGCCCGACCGATATGTACGGATATATCGAAACATGCTTCTAACGTACTTCAAGAATTACGAATCAAAGAATCTGCTTGTACGTTTTCTTATTTTTTTGTTTCTTTTACTCCCGCTGCACCATCTGGGATGGATAGTGTCTCACATACTTTTCTATAAACCTGAGTTCGAGAAGCGGAAATCTTATCAATATGTCTTCTCACTTGTGAAAGCTTACACTCATTTTATGCGCAGGCTAAGACATTTCGTAGAGAAGAGAGTCATGATACAAAAACTAAGGAAAGACTCCGATAAGCAGATTTTCTCAAGAACTAAAACAAGATATATTGTCTAAAGAGATTTGACGAGTTCATTCACTTTTCGCCTCTATATTCTAAGAAACAATTATTTTCTCAGAACCATAAACATATTGTTTATAAAAAAGTTCCCGGTGGCAACCTTGAAATCATCGTATAATAAGGATGTTACAAAAGCACGCATAATGGAGCCTTCTTTGAACCTCTTATTACTAATTAGTATAGGCCTGAGCCCCTCCTTTCTTAAGAGCTTAACTACCTCCGTTGGATAGAAGTGATGAGGATGAATTCTATCAAACAATCCAAATATGACCTCAATCGGTTTTATGAATGATTTTACTGTATGCAGCCACAGTAGTAGTCTTCCATTCTTTTTTAATACTCTAGAGATTTCTGCCACCACTTTCTTCGGGAAAATCACATGATCAAGAACATTAAAGCATATTACAATATCTATTGATTGATCACGGAAAGGTAGCTTTTCTCCAGCAGCCATAATGTGTGGCGTTTTGATTTTGAATCGTTCCCAAATCTTACAAAAATCTAAGGGATCGATTCCTATTTTGAGAGGAGGGCGTATTGGATCAATAAAGTGTATTATCCCATACGGTCCGCAACCTACCTCCATTACGCTTTTTCCTCCAAAAAAACCAAAATCAATTTGAAAATTATCTTTCAGGAATTTTCGCCAATGAATTCCTGTCTTAATTGCTTTTACATCTTCTTGGAACCAAAATTCTTTTTCAGCTTCTGCAGCGATCTTCCACTTCTCGATATTGCTCATCCTTCTACGATCCTTAAACTTAAAGCATCAAAGAGATTTTAGGATGCTAATTTATGATTTATGACATTCGAAAAGACTTCAAGCATGCGTTCTCCCAGTTTCTCATATGAGAGAAGTTCAGAAACATGTGTCCATCCATTCGAGCCTAGATCTAATGCTAGTCTCTTATTTTCATAAAGCGATAATATTGCTTTGGAGAGAGCGTCATAATTGCCAGGTTCTATTATTAACCCTGATTCTGTAACCCGAATATAACGAGCAGGTTCACCTTTTGAAGCGCAGATTATTGGCTTACCGAAAGCTTGATATTCAAATATCTTAGTGGGTAATCCATCATCTACTGCTGCAGCAGGGTTCATAGGTAATAAAAAAACATCCGCCAAACCAAGCATTTCTGTAAGCTGATGCTCATCCAAGCGGCCTACTAGTAATTTCACATTCTTGAGATTCAACTCGTTAATTTTTCTTTTGATACGTGAAGCGTATTCTCCAGATCCTCTTATAACAAATTCTATCTTTTCATTGTTTTGCAGTAATCTCGCAGCTTTTAGTATGATATCGAAGTCATAGCCTATACTAAGAATGCCGGAATACATAACAGTAAACTTCCCTTTAGAATCGTCTTTACTGATATTACGAGAATGAAAGATTTCAGTATTAACGCCTACTTCAATTACATGAATCTTATTCTTATTTATTCTGTATTTTTCTACTATAGTTTTCACATATCCTGGACTAACAGGGGTAATCGCAGCAGACAGCTTATAAGTTATCCTTGAGGCAAAATTAATTATCCTACGCAAGATTTTTGATTTAATCCAGCCAAGATCATATATTGCTTCAGGCCATAGATCATCCACATTCCTGACCACTGGACATTTTTTGACTAGGCTGTATATAAGAGCAGAGTAAAATGAGAAGAAGTTGGGGTTTGCTGCCCAAATAATATCCACCTTTCCTATAACAGGCAATGCAAACAATGTTGAAAACATGAAGGCTAGGTGCAATAGCAGTCTTTTTGCAAAACCTTCGTGAGGTAAAGGAGGTACCCAAACTCTTATGACCTTCACGTTTTGGAGTTTCTCAAATTCAATTATCTTTCGTCTATACTGCTTGGGAATCTTTCCATGCGGGTAATTAGGGAATGCTGCTACTACTGTTACCTCATGTTTCAGCTTCTTCAAACCCTTAACTATGTTATATACCCTAGTACTTGCACCGCCTATGTCAGGCGGGAAGTATTGTGCCATGACCAAGATGCGCATTGTTTATGTATTCACCTTCACTTCCGTTATACCTAACTTTTTTTGTCAAATCCAAAGACACTAACTCTAAGTTGTCTGGGAGTATTACGTCCTACGTTTATTTATTGCTTTACCTATTACTTTGCATATTTCCGTGTCTAGTTCGAGTCGACCGCTCATAATAAAATGGCGATATTATGAAAACAATGATCCTACTCTTATAGTTCTGGTACTGGCTCAAATATCGGGACAGTCCTTTCATTCCATAAATCTTTATTTTATCATTTAAGAAAATATCGTTTGCGTTATTTATAAAGAACATCAGTCCCATAATTTATAGAAAGGAGTTTATCTAAATCAGACAATCATATACTTTTTCTACATCTGATGTTATCTTCTCAAAATCATACTTAAGACGAATCATTCTGAGTGCGTTTTTGCATAGGTAATCTCTCAAAGAGGATTTTTCAGATATCTTTATTACAGCCTGAGCTATAGCCTCGGGATTTTTGGACGGAACTACGATTCCTGTTTTCCCATCAGATACTATTTCGCGGATGCCACCAACGTCAGTCGCTATAACAGGGATGCCGGATGCCATTGCTTCGAGAGCTACTGTCGGTATACCTTCCCACAGGGAGGGTATTACGAAAACCGAGGAATTTCTAAGGAGATGAGGGATTCTTGCGTGTGGCTGCTGCCCCAAGAATTCTATTGGCAATCCTTGGGCTAGTCTTTCCAATTTCTCCCTACTATCTCCATCTCCAACAATCGTAAGCGAAACTTTGCGGTTATCATTAGCTAGCTTCTTTAAAGCTCCTATAAGATAAGAAAGACCCTTCCAAAGCTCAAGATCACCAACATAAATCAATCTTTCTGTTTTAGACTTCAGGTGTCTTCTCGGGAAGAATACCTTCGTATCAACACCATTTGGCACAATTATTATCTTGTTCTTATCTATGTTAAACACCTCGACAGCATAATTGAGATCATGTTGGGATATTGAAAGTATGATGTCAGCAGAATTAAGTGTAAACCGTGCAAAAGTCTTGTCAAAAAGAGTTTTTGCAAGTAACTTTATTGTTCCAAGCTTGAGTGTCGGAGGAGGCCCAACTCCTCCGTGTAGATGGATAACCATCGGAGGTTTTCTTCGAATCCTCCGAGAAATGGCTGCCTGTATTGATGAAAAATATAAATGGGAGTGAACATGGACCACATCAAAATTACATTTCAGCAGCTTATGTATCATTAGAGCTACTGGGTTTATGTTCCACACTACTTTAGGAGCATAAAACCGGTGGATAGTGACTCCATTCTTCTTTTCTATGGAAGGGTCAGAATTACGGAGTTTCGTTGTATATATAGTAACATCGTGACCTCTGGCCGCAAGGTGCCTGGAAAGATTATAACAATAACGCTCTGAACCGCCATATTGCTGACCCAGAAATGGAGACACTTGTAATATTTCCAACTAGGGCACCCTCTCATCGGCAAGTACAGCTTTTAGAATAATATCAATAGCAAGTACAAATATCTTTTCGACAATCTTTCACGCTCAAGAATTTAATTTGAAGAACATCCTAGAGAATTATACAGGGGCTTTCATGGTCTTTGCTTTCCGATAAGCCCCAATAGTCATTGCCACTCCAGTCATCATTGCAAGGCAAATCAGTATGGGGGTTAAGGTTATACCCCAAGGTGTGAAGTTCAGCATAAGACCCAATAAAGGAGTAACAGCCAGACTCAATCCAAAACTTAAAGCGATTTCTTCTACTGAATCCAGATCCTTCAGCGGAAAGATTGCAGTTGTCAAAGCATAACCAGGCAAAAAAAACACAAATAACGCACCTAATACCCATCTTAAGAACGCGGCGGGATACAAGTCTTCGGGTATAAGGAGGGAGGCAACAGTTGCAGCCACAGTAAACGTTAATGTTACCCAAAAATCTGTTGCTTGTGGGCTTTGAAGATAATCAATGAATGATTGCGGTTTTGGTGCAGCAAAAGCAGATCCCTCTGACGTTTGAATGTCCTTCTTGTGGAAGATTAGCTTACCTTTTTCTTTCATATGCGTTACTATACTTAGGACAGCCCTTTTTGGCAAATCGTATGCCTTCTCGAGATAAGCGACTAGATCTCTCACTGTTTTCAGTTCTTCTTCTTTGATTGCTTTTAAGATCAGTTTTTCTAAGACCGATTCATCGTATCTTCCGTCATCTTTTATGAGCATCAAAGTCCCCTTTTTCGTTCAGCTCTGTTCTAGGTTTATGTTAATGTTTTATATTTTTTGCCTGGTTTTTTTGCTTGGCACGGTATTCGCTTTTTAATTATACCTTGGCAGAAGCCACTCAGAGCCAGAAACAGATAAAGAGTCTTCTAAGGGTGGTAAAACTTATTAATCTTTGAGACCGACTCTCTTACAATTGAGGGAGACTTCATGAAAAGGGCCGGCTTGATATTAGTCATAGGACTACTGTTTTTCCCTTTGCCGGAGACTCTCACTGCCGTGGCAAGTCAGCCGATTTTGGACGCTGAAGATTCTGTTGAGAATGCCTACCAGGTGATTCTAAACGCCGATAATGCAGGAGCAAATGTAACAGAATTAGTGGAGCAGCTAAATGTTGCTGTCGAGTTGCTTGGTGAAGCACGAAACATTTATGAGGTTAATCAAACCCACGCCGAGAGCTTGGCAAACCAAGCTAAGATAATAGCAGACGCTGTTCGTGAGGCCGCGTTAGATTTGTTGACAGATATACGATCAAAAGGTTCAATCTGGTTTGTTTTATTCCCATTGGGCGTTATATTCGTGATTGTTTTTGTGGCAGTTGCACTATACTATTCTTGGCGCAGCATGGCTGCAGAGGAGGAGGAAAAACTATTGGAGACAGAGATATCAGTCCCGGAGCAAGGTGATGACTGTGGGAAAGAGTGAGGAGAGAACTGTGATGGGTCTCATTTCCATTGCAGTCATCATATCTGGCTCATTATTGTTTTATGCAGTAGTGACGTCACCGCCTCGGGAAGGATTTCCAACTATATCTGTGTTAAATCAGGACCTGCTGGCAGTAGGTTTGATGCAAGCAGATAATGCTTCTCAATTTCTATTTCATGTACTGGTCCAGAATTATTTGGGGCATGTAGGTTATTTCTTGGTGGATGTTTGGATGGGGCAGATCACTGGTGAGACAAATCCCCCACTTAACAGTTGCACTCATTGGGGAAACATCAGCAGAATAATTGTAGATAGGGGGGAACACATGTTTCCGATCAATGACATGATTCATACTACTCAGCCGGTTGAACGGTATATTTACTATTGCATATTATACGTTTTCAATGTCAATATAGGCGAGTTCGAGTATGTTCGTAACGCGCTTGGAGAAACCACCACGGTTTGGATGCAAGTCAATATCACTGCATAGTCTAGCCGAGAGAATTAAAAATCGTGTTCTCAACTCCAACCAATTGGAACCGATACAAAGAAAGGGGAATCACTAGCCGGAGTAAACAAAAAAGAAGAGAATGTGAAACCAAAGAATGATGTCGAATTTCTCGGATGCCAGCAAACTAACGATTTTCCCCCTCATAGCCGGAAGGTACCTTCTAGGAATATTGAAGCTTTTAGAGAAGAAAATACCCGTTATGTGATCCTACTTTTAAATAGGCGCAGCTTTGTAAGAATATCTTTTGAATTACCTTTGATGCTCAGTGGTTCGATGCATTCTACTCCGTCGTAGAGATGATCGGTGCTCTCATTCGACGGTTTATTACTAATAAATGATACTAACGTCATTTTGTAGTTTTTGTTGCATTTAACGAAGTAAAAGGGGCCTCGCCAAGGATGGGTGCACCAGGGAAGGTATCTCTCTCCACAGAATCGAAAGCCACATTTTGTCCATCCGATTTCTTGCCTTAAATAAATGGAATCGAAAAAGGATTTAAGCCTTTAATCTTCCTAGGCTGTTTCTGAGTGTTAGGCGAATAACCGCATTTAGATTTCGCACTTCTGAGACTCTGGTAAGGTTTGAAAACCTCTTACAGGTAGCAGTTGTCCCCATACTCATTGCTGAAATCATTCTGACTCAAGACACCAGTGCACATTCGCTCCGCCTGATTTATCTGCAATTCAAAAAAGTAAACATTATAGCCTCAATCATTTTGAATCTCGGATCTTTGAGTAATATTGAATGATTTCATCGATTCCTTTTTCAAGCGTGTACTTAGCGACAAAACCCAGTTTTTCTTTTGCCTTTTTAATATCCGCAAGAGTCCTTCTGACGTAGTTCTTTATAGGGTTTCTTACATACTTGGGTCTTGCACTTGTTCCAAGCTTGAAGCTCAACAACTCAATGAGTTCGTTAAAACTAGTTTCAATGCCAGTTCCAACATTGAAGATTTCACATCTTATTTTGGATCCTGCTGCCAGAATGCATGCGTTTACTACGTCCTCCACGTATACGAAGTCTCGGCCTTGGGTTCCATCACCATATACTAAGGGGGTTTTGCTGTTTTCTAACTCCCAGAGAAACTGAGTTACCATGTTTGCATATTCCTTCTTGTATTCTTCATGAGGTCCGTACACGCTGAAAAACCTCAAGCCTATAGAATCAATTCCGTGAATGTCTTGATACAGCCTTGCTAGCCTTTCGATGGCATATCTGCATTCTGTGTAGTAGTCTTTTACATATACTGACATGTCTTCTTTGAAAGGCGTCGCATTTCCGTTATAAATTGACGATGTAGAAGCGTAAATAACTCTGCTCTGTGGGTAGTCTTGTTTTACTCGCTCAAGGATTCCAGTAAATGCCGTTATTGTTTCTCCAACAAGACTCGGGGTTTGTCTGTAGATCAGACTCGAGGAGGGTATACCCAGATGATAGACTGTCTTTAATTCTGGCAGTTTTGCCGTTTCAACTATTCTTGAATCCCCGGGAATGATTTTGACGCTATCCAGATAATCCTTGAGGTTGTTTAGTGATCCTGTTGAAAGATCATCTATGACAATGACGTCCTGTCCCAAATCTACCAGTCGTCTCACTAGATTTGAGCCTATGAAACCCGCCCCACCAGTAACCAAGCTGCATTCAGACATAATCCTCCCTCAATGAATTAGCTGATTTTGTAAGGAAAGGGTTTCTCTTATAGTTTTTCCCTGTCAGCTATCCGTCATTTCGGTCCAACTACTGCATTATAATATTAATATTGATTCCCTAAGAAGAATTGAACAAACTCAGCGTAGTAGTTTCATTTTCTTTAATATTTCTATTTTTTCTGGAATGTAAGATTCTACGACATAACCTAGCCCGTATTTGCTGAAAGCTTGTTGTTCTGCTTTTCGCTTCAGCTTCTTGAATTTCTTTAGCTGGCTTTTCCAGAATCTTCTTCTATATCTAGGATCATTTAGGAGTTCTGTTACACGTTTTTTATCCTGTTCATTAAAGGCGTCCGTCGGAAGCTCATACCGTTCAATATCTGATGCCCAAACACCCATCCATATGGCATCTGGGGTTGCTAATTCTGGTATGTGGGCAGCATTCGCTGATCCACTTATGATTACCATAGCTATGTGACAACCCCACGGATCGCCATCAGTGAATATAAGGACGGGGAGACCTAGTTCTTTGTTTAGTCTGCGAATCAATCTTCTAGTGCTTCTTGGTGCCTGCCCTGCAGTATGAATGAGAAGAGCGTTGAATTTTTCTTGTGCCCGTTCCTCAACCAATCTGGTGAACATACCACCAGATTCTATAGCTATGACTTTGTCAGCTCTGCATTTGATGAAGTTTGATGTGGTTAGGGCCGGACCAATCATTATGCCATCCGGGCTTGAAGAGAGATTTAGTGTGTTTCCTTCATAGCCAGGGATCGTATACTCGACTGTAAGATCTCCAAATATGGCACTTCGCTCTTCTGGAAACACCTTAAAATCCTCTCGAGGCGTGTGAAGCAGTGCCTCTAGATCGGTGATTACTCCATCGGATTCCTCTTGATCCTTGAAGTCAATATCATAAGCCTCTGCCGAGTAATAAATATCTCTCAGAGTGCTACTTCGATTTGCTTTAAGAAGATTTTGAACAAAATAGGCAACCCATATGGTTTGCGTGAAGGGTTTTAGATGACGAACGTTACTCGTGCTTCTTGTGACCCTTTTTTCCCCAAGAATATAGTGTCCTAGATTGGCATCGTATTTTATATTACTTATGGATCTGCTGGGTATTTCCAGCTTGGGGAGCTCTTTCTGCTCCAGCTGAGAATATACGTCGAGTCCTAGATCTGCAAACTTCTGAATCAATTTTCTACGAGGATCTTCGGATTTTGACATTTAGCTTTCCATCCTTTCGAGCAGTTTTTGTATATCTGGGGCTTTTTCTTTTCCGGCCAACTTCGTGGAATACTCCGCTATTTTGGATAGATGTTTTGAAAGTGCTGTGAAACGCATTTTCTGTCGCTTAAAGTGTTCCTTGCGAGAGAGATAGCGACTGAGTCTTCTTGCACATTCCTTTAATCCCCATTCCATTTCATATTCAATCTCCGGTTTATCGGCAATGAACTCCTTGCCTACAGTCTTGTAGGGGATTTTGGTTGAGCACAAATGAATTAAGAGAGTGATGGGCATTTCCGGTTTTATCTTATATCGGTGCCACTTTATTTTTCGTATTACCTTCATTGAAATGTCGCTGTAGGCATCATAAAGAAGAGGAATTTTGTTTGCAAATCGATACAAAATAAAGTCCTTTTCTGAAGGTATTTTTCCGCCGTACGCTATGGCAACCTCTATAATAAAGGGATGTCCTGAGTAGGCTGATGGGGGGCGTTGAACAACTTCTCTGAACTCCGGCTTCAGCTCTTTATCAATCCCGGCCTTAAGGAGAGTAACACCTATAGGTGACAGGCAATCAGCACTAGGCGGCAAAAAATCCGGAAATTCCTTCATTGCACGAACCAAAGTTAATACCTCCTTTGAATTAAGGCTTTTTGGATTGGTCTGAGGTTCCAGTCCTGCAAACTTCAGGAATTTCTTAGCAATTGCCTTTCCCACCCTATGAAAGTGCCTAGTCAAGAAGTTTGCCAACGTTTGGGTGTTTGTTTTTCTAATAATGCGGTTTAGTATTTCCACATCAACCCCGTAGGGGTGAGGTAAGACTACTTTGGAAGGTGCCGGCAGAGCGTTGGTTACTCGTTTAAAAGTATAGAAAGCACCCTTTGGATCTATGAAAGTCAGATTCACGTAAGGCGTGACTACAGCAGTCTGCCTTATATATTCCAAAATCTTGCTTTTTGCGCGTAAATAGTCCCCTTCAAGAGCTAGATCTACGATAATCCCGTGCCAATTACCTTTGTTTGGACGAATTATGCTCTTTTCTATTAGAGGTACGTTATTTTGAATGTCGATTTTAATTTCCATTTCGTTTATTTCGCTGTCTCCTGTGCTAGAGATAACCTTAACAGCCCTATGTGTGGTTATCTGGCCATATAGAATGGCCATTGTTCCTCCTAACCCGAAGGTGCCCCTCAGTTGTCTGAGCGTATACTTTGAGCCATATAGGACTTTTCCGAAGGCCGGTGGTATGTTTTCAGCCGGGATGCCCGAGCCATTGTCTTCTACGCGAAGTTGGTAATCGTTTTCATCAGACTGTATTAATTGAATATTGATATCCGGAGGAATATTCGCGCTCTCACAAGCGTCCAAAGAGTTCTCGATTAGTTCTCGAACTGCTGTATACAGAGCTCTAGAGGGGTTGTCAAACCCTGCAATGTCACGATTCCTGTAGAAAAAATCTGCAGGGCTGATGGTTTTATATATTTCAGTCATTTGAAGGCTTACTCCCCGTTAGGATTACGGTCAAGTTTCATTTATATCTAGAGAGGGTTCCCATAAAGATACCGCTTCTCTCTTTATTTCTCTTCTCTTCCTGTGCAAAAAGCGATAAACTGAACTATGGGGCGCGCCATCGATTATTAAGACTACAGCTTCCTTTGCCACCTGAAGGTTCGTAGGCTCACCTATTATGGCCACCGTATGACCGACTACGGATACATGAGTTTTTGTAAGTTCTTCGATTGC
>JBHLPL010000044.1:0-14707 GCA_048939465.1 Promethearchaeota archaeon
AGAAGCGCTGTGTTATCAAAATATCCCCTTGAGTCAAACTTTATTCGTTTACTGATTTCTTTTTGTAGTTCACGTTCGTTGCTAAACGTCCGCAAGAGCTCCTCAGCTCTTTTAGTCTTGGGGAGTATATGTCCTTTAACGTATCTGTTCAGAACAGTTATTGGGAGCCCGGTTGCTTTTGACAAATTATCATAGGTATGGGTTTTCTTTAGCAACCTTAGCAACTCGACAGCTCTTATCCGCTTTTCAATGTTCTTTAGGTGAATATCTTCACTCAAAAATACTCCTCCTACCAATGCACATCTCTCATAACCTCTGAGTGGATTTTCCATATTAAATTCTTTACATTCTAAACCTTCTCTCAAGGTTTCAACTTACGATTAAAACACACCGGCTATGTCCTTCGCAGAAACAATTTATATTATGATAACAATTGAAATATAGTGCTGCAAATCGTCGGCAAATGATTAAGGTTAACTCATAAAAAGCATCAATTGGGCCCGTGGCCTAGCCAGGATAGGGCACTGGCCTCCTAAGCCAGTAGATCTACTTAGAATCTCTAAGTGGGGCTGATTCGCCGGTTCAAATCCGGCCGGGCCCGCCAACGTTTTAAATCCTTTCGAGCTTTTCCACGTGATCAGCATACCCCACATATACAATGTGGGCCAGACCCGAAAAGATACCATTCTCGATTACTCCTGGGATGTTGTTCAATTCTCTTTCAAGTATTGATGGCTCATCGATCTTATTGAATTTTACATCAAGTATGAAATTACCATTATCAGTAATAACCGGCCCTAGCTTTCGACTTGCGTTCCTTAGGCTTACGTTCCCTCCCATTTCCTGCATTTTTCTTTTTACGAAATTATTGGCAAATGGCAGCACTTCTACCGGAACAGGAACTCCCCCTATATTCTCCGAAAGCTTGGATGAATCTACGACGATTATCAGCATTGTTGCAGCGGCACCGACAATCTTTTCCCTGGTTAAAGCCGCGCCGCCACCTTTTATCAGATTTAAAGCTCGATCCACTTCATCGGCCCCATCTATAGCAATATTCAGAGAAGGATATTCGTCCAGTGAAGTCAACGGTATCCCGTTCTCTATGAGTTGATGGGCTGCTTGATGTGAACTCGGGACTGCTGAAATGTTAATTCCGTCTCGCTTCACTCTTTCTCCTAGAAGATCAATTACGTGAGTTATTGTCGTTCCACTCCCAATTCCCACGATATCCCCTTCTTTAACATGTTTTATGGCTTCTTCTCCAGCTAATCTTTTGCCCTTCTCATTAGTCAAGTTCTCTGTCCCTCCGCAAGCGTTCATTTCTATTAAAGGAACCCTTTAAGTATGATTTACATTACAAAATATATCTATTATAAACAATTTTATATAGAGATAGGACACAAAAGCCAAATAACCTAGGACATGAGTCTATTCAAACCGGTCTTTTCTCTTAGCGCTTTGAGGATTGAGAAGAAGATGAGTGATGAGACAATCCGCAAGAGTTGGCTTGAGAAACAAATAGAAACAGCAGCTAAGAGAGATGCTATGAGCCTTTCTCATAGATTATTTGATATTTTCTTTGGTGCTGGCTTTGTTACTCTGTTCTTAATATACTTCCTTCTTCATTACTTTCTATCAACAGGATTTTTCACTTCAGGATTTGGAAGACCAGAATTCTTCTTATTCTTCGTTCCCGCGCTCCTCGGTTTAGGGATAACTATGATGAGAGGAATTGTTGGTCGAAAGAACGTTATACGTCCTTTTGAAGTATTTCAATTGGGTCTTAGTGCAGTTGGTGTTGCTTGGCTGTTAGCGGTTTTTCCATTTGATTTTTCTCATTTTGCTGATATTCTGCCGGCTTCCGTCCAGATCCACCTGCAGTGGTTATCCAGTGATATTGTCAGGGTGTTTATGGTACTGATACTCATAGGGACCTCCGTTGCCACCACTTATAATGCTTTGTTATATACTAATGTGCGCCAAAAACTCTCCATGGTTTAAGAGAATACATTAGTATGCACATATCGAGATTTCCTGGGCTCATTCAGCATAGTTATTAGTAGCGCGAACTACCTCATCTTTTCCGACGGAGTCCTCTTGCGGAGAAGAAGATAGGCTTTTGCAGAAGTAGAACGTTGTCATAATCTTACGGGTGGAGCCTCGGAAGGGATTTGAACCCTCGACCAACGGCTAAATGGTGATCTTGCACTACCATGCCGCCGCTCCACCGGGCTGAGCTACCGAGGCTCTGTGTATTTGTAATTTCCAGTTTCCGATGTTTTAAATCTTTTGCTATTTCAAGAACTGCTTAGAATGGGTTCGATAAAACCGATAAGAAAACGATATTGTAAATTCTCAAGAGACGGAAACACTACACTGGCTGGCAAATCCTGATTGACTGAACATTTGGGTTCCAATTACTTATGTTGCCTTTGTTTGAGGTACTCTTCTTTTAATATATCAAACGCAACACTGTCGTAGTATTTCCCGGCACGCATACCTACTCCTCGCTCTCTACCTGCGCCCCTCATACCGTATTCTTTTACTATATCGATAAGCCAACTATTCCATGAAGGTATCCAGACGGATGCACTGTTTTTTGCGTCAAATTCCATAAACAAGTAAGACAGAGCTAGGTCAATAGCCTCTATAACTGCTTTCTTGTGTTCTTCGTTATGATTTGGAATTAGGAGATTTATTCCACTGTAGCTGGTATAAATTATAATCATCCCCAGAAGCTTTGATCTGTCCTTTTTCTCGATGAGCATCCTAACTTCATGACTCTGCTTTGACCAATCTTTATATTTTTTCTCCATCTGGGGAACAGTCAAAGGTAATAATATGCCGTCAGTGCCTCTCAGCTTTGGATTGCTGTACCAAGTTCGTATTGTCTCAAGGTCAGATTGTTCAACTATTCTCAGATGTATTGTTTCTCCCTTAATCATTGTGATACATCTCCAAGTACTCCTCTCTTAGCATATCGTAGCAGAGTGCATCCTGCCACTCTCCATCTCTCATAAACCCTTTCCGTATCCTTACAGCCAGTTTAAATCCGAGAGACTCTGAAAGTTTTTGAGCAGATATATTCCAACCGCCGGTCCATAGTGATAATTTATGGAAATTCTCTTCAAGAAAACAGATTCCTAATAATAGTTGAATCGCTTCAGTCCCATATCCTCCTCTTCGGAACTTCTCTTCACCAATTACAATACCAATCTCTGCTGAGTTGAAATCTCCAATTTGATAACTCACTGAGCCAATTAACTCTCCAGTTTTCTTTAAGACTATGGACAATCTACGTTTTTTGTCATCGGATGTGTTCATGAATCTTTCCTGCTCGAAACGCTCAGCAGACATCGGGCTGTACCCACCAATCCACACTCCTCTCATATCATAGTCGTTATACCATTCTCGGATTTTAGATAAATCGTCTATCTCTATAGCTCGTAGGAATACCCTTTCACCTTCAAGCAAGTAAATCACCAAACAAAATACATTAACTAATAGATTATGTAGGCTAGCTATTTAATTTGTATCGTTCAGTCAAATTTCGCCAGCATGCCAAGAACAGAACAATTTGACCTTGTTAAAATATGAGGTTCAAGAATTGGAATTAACACAGACTAATTTAAAAAAGTAAATCTTGCTCTATAAAACCCAAAAAACCACATCGTATCGAGTCAAGGAATATCAACATCTCCGGATTTTTCCCTATTGGATGTTGACCCTCTCGATCAGATGTGGACGTTTTAGCGGTATGATTATGTTCAGCCGGCCATTTTCAAACTTGGCCTCTGCTCTATTGGCATCTACCGGGGGAATCAGAGAGTAGCATCCTCCAAGATCTAAATCGTCTCTGGATCCTTTTATCCAAAGGCCCTGCTCAGAGACCTCCAAATCTATATCTTCTCTCTCAACTCTGGGTAGCTCGACTTGAATGTAATAATTCATACTATCGTGATCCATAAGTACTGTAGGATTAATTATCGATTTGTAACAGCTTTGACTGTCATTATTAATGCAAGTTGTTGAATCTACCTCACACTTTGATTCTCCAGACAATATAACACCTCCTACAGTTAGTAAATCCGGAAATATAAAAACTACAATAATGAAAAACAGAATTCAATTTTGAACTGAGATTCCTTTGCCGAGTAAGTCTTATTAGGAAAAAAAGGCTCAATAGCCTCTAGAGTGCGAGGGTACCCAAGCTAGGTCAAAGGGGCGGGTACAGTTGATATAACTGTCGCTAAACTTAAGATCCCGTAGCGTAGAAAGCTACTAGATATCCTAGGCTTGTGAAAGCTTTCGAGGGTTCGAATTGATAGGTTTCTCATCACGAAAATCCCTCCCCTCGCACCACTTCTGGCCTTTTTCTAGAGAAAGATTATTCTAGCACAAAATTTCTTATTTGTATGCCACTCATCTGTTTTCATCTGAGGGATCCAACCATGTCCGGATATAAGGTAACTCCCTGGGAAGTTGAAGGAGTAGTCGATTATGATAAGCTTACTGAAGAGTTTGGAACACAGAAAATCGACCAAGACTTGCTTCAAAGAATAAGCAAGCTTACGGGCGAAGTTCACTTATACCTTAGAAGAGGATTCTTCTTTTCTCATAGAGATCTAGACAAGGCGTTGGACGCTTACGAGTCTGGGAGTGGATTCTTCCTGTACACAGGGCGAGGTCCCACTGGCGATATGCATCTCGGTCACCTAATTCCCTTTCTATTCTGCAAATGGCTTCAAGACAAATTCCAAGCAAACCTGTACGTACAGATAACAGATGATGAAAAATTCCTTCATAAGAAACCCCTATCTTTGCGTAGGACCCGGAAGTATTCCTATGAAAACATTTTAGACATAATTGCCTGTGGTCTTAATCCCGACAAGACTTTCATTTTTCAAGACAGTGAGTATACAAATATCTACCCTCTTGCCACAAAAATCGCAAAACGGATAACCTTTTCTACTGCCAAGGCAGTGTTCGGTTTTACGAGTCAGACTAATATTGGTATGATCTTCTTTCCAGCAATTCAAGCTGTACCATGTTTCCTTGAAAAGAAACAATGTCTAATTCCTGCTGCCATTGATCAAGATCCTTATTGGCGAATACAAAGAGATGTGGCGCCAAAGCTTGGTTATAAGAAAACTGCTGCAATACATAGTAAATTCGTGCCCAGTCTAGAAGGTCCAAAGGGTAAGATGAGTGCCAGTAAGAAAGAGACCGCAATCTATCTGACTGATACGCCCAAAGATGTGAGAATGAAAATACAAAAACATGCTTTCACTGGAGGTCAGCCTACTGTAAAGGAACAAAAGGAAAAAGGAGGAAATCCGGACATATGTACTGTCCAACAATGGCTTTCGATATTCATAGAACCTGATGATGAGGCCGTAAAAGAACAGTATATACGCTGCAAACAAGGGACGCTTCTCTGTGGAGAACACAAGGAACTACTCGCAGAGAAGCTAAGTGCTTTTCTGAATGGACACCAAAGGCGACGGGAGGACGCCAGAGAATTGGTTGAGACGTTTAAGCATGAAGGAAAATTGGCTCAGACGATGTGGGTCAAGAAGTGGTAGACTAAGGCAACAAGTTTTTTAAATTATGAATAAGTGATAGTATAGGCGCGCCGAGGTGGCTCAGCCTGGTTAGAGCGCCGGACTAAGAACGGGCGATACTCATAATCTTAGAAGAATCGGGGTTCAGATGAGCCATCCGGAAACGGATGGTACAGAGGGATCATGCGCCTGAAGTCGCGGGTTCGAATCGTCCTGAGAACTCTTCTCTTGGCGAGACAGGCCCGCCCTCGGCACCAATTACCACTTCTTCTAATCAAATATTTTATATTTGTTAAATATTTAATATGCTCATGTCCAAGAGAGTCTCAAAAATTTGGGGTGTCGGGCAATGGGCTATACGTTCTTGACACTCGACGATGTAAACGTTTCTGGCAGAAGTGTCCTAGTTAGAGTAGACATTAACTCTCCGATTAGTCCCAGAAATGGAAAGATTCTGGACATCTCTCGAATGAGAGCAATACAAGACACACTTAATGATTTGAAACCTGCAAGAGTTGTGCTTCTGGCGCATCAGAGTCGACCCGGCAAAAGTGATTTCACAACGCTTAGGCCGCATGCTAAGGTCCTCAGGACGCTTACAGGCGGTCGTGTAAGGTTTGTTGAGGATATCTTTGGACCTACGGCAAGAGATGCGATTAAATCGACCAACATCGGTGAAATCTTACTTCTGGAAAATGTTCGTTTCTATTCCGAGGAGAATATAGAGGTTCCGCCAGAAAACTTGGTCAAGACTCACTTGGTTAGGATACTGTCTCCGTATTTCGATTTGTTTGTAAATGATGCATTTCCTGCCGCGCATAGGTCTCATCCATCGTTGGTGGGATTTGCAGAGGTTTTGCCGACAGTAGCAGGACGTGTTATGGAACGTGAGTTGAACGCCCTAAACAAGAGTCTGAATCCAGATAGACCCTGTGCTTTTGTTATTGGTGGAAGTAAGGTCTATACAAAACTTAAGATCATCGAAAACATATTGAAGAATGGTAAGGCTGATAAAATCCTTGTTGGAGGCCTTTTGACACACATCTTCCTTCAAGCTGTTGGCAGAGATATTGGCAAGGTCAATGAGAAAGCTGTGGCAGAATACGGAAAACTCTTGGACCACGCTAAAAAGCTTATTAAAAAGCATGAGTCTGTAATAGAAATCCCTACAGATGTTGGCATTGACAAGGATGACGAAAGAATTAATATTTCCACCGACGAGCTACCGTCAGATCACCAGATCTTGGATGTCGGTCCAAACACGGTTGATAAATATATAGATATCATTAACGCTTCTCAAACTGTTGTTGCAAACGGACCTTTGGGCGTTTTTGAAAGAAACGATTTTGCCTTCGGAACCAAGAAGATAGTTGAAGCCATGGCTACACACAATGAAACTACTATTGTTGGCGGGGGCGAATTAGGGGCTCTTATCTACACTCTTGGGCTTGACAGTAAACTGAGTCATGTGAGTACAGGTGGCGGTGCAACAATATCTCTGCTCTCTGGTGAGCAATTGCCGGTGATTGCCGCTCTAGAACGTGCGTCCAAAAGATTCCGACAAGCAACCCGCAAAAAACTTAAAAAAACTTAATGTACCTTCTTATTCAATATCTTGATGAGAACAGCTAGGTCATATCCATCAATGGAGAGCCCCGGTGGCTTAGCCCGGTAGAGCAGCGGACTTGTAGGTCACGTTAGGCTTGGCTAAGAAATCCGCCGATTAGTGGTAATTTACCATCATTAAGCGGAAGTCAAGGGTTCAAATCCCTTCCGGGGCTCCATCATTTGGAAAATCGGATTTTTATGCACCTTACATGGATCTTCATTGAAAAGGATCTTGCCGGTGAACTACGCCACTATTTCCGATGGAGTCTTCTTTCGGAGAAGAAGATAAAGTTTTAAATTTGGATTACATCCAGTAGATTACCAAGTGGGGCGGTGGTCTAGCTTGGTATGATACAAGATTTGGGAGTGTCTCACATAACGTGTGATGCCGGCAAATCTTGTGGTCAGGAGTTCGAATCGAAAGGGCGTTACTACTTTTTCGAGGAATTCTCCTCCGCCCCACCAACTCCTTGATTTAATCTTTCATGATCCCGTGTCTTGGCTCGATATGTTTTTATTGAAATTCTGACTAAGACCTTCTTTGTGATATCCAATGAGTGATGATATTGGTATTTGGGTTGAGAAATATCGCCCAAGAACGCTAAAAGACATAATCAATCAAACGGAGATAGTAGATAGGCTAAAGCACTTTGCAAACACAAGATCTATGCCGCACCTGATCTTTGCTGGCCCTCCCGGTACCGGAAAGACTACTGCTGCTTTAGCGCTGGCACACGATCTATTCGGTGACAACTATCGGCAGAATATGTTAGAACTGAATGCGAGCGATACCAGAGGGATCGATGTTATAAGAACGAGAGTGAAGGACTTTGCCCGCGTGTCGGGCTATGGCGAAGTACCCTTCAAATTAATGATTCTAGATGAAGCAGACAATATGACTGCAGATGCTCAACAAGCGTTAAGGAGAACGATGGAGCAATATACGCGAAATACCAGATTTATACTTGACTGCAACTACTCCAGTAAAATCATAGAGCCAATTCAATCACGCACTGTAGTCTTCAGGTTCACGCCGTTAAGCAATGAGGATATTACCAAACAGCTCGGGAATATAGCAAAGAGCGAAAGCGTGGATCTTACTCCTGAAGGAACTTCTGCAATTCTATACGTTGCTGGCGGAGATATGCGAAAGGCCATCAACACTCTGCAGGCGGCATCTGCGTTTTCAGGAAGTGTTGGAGCGGATGTTGTCTACAAAGTTACTGGCAAGGCAAGGCCTGAGGAAATTGAATCAATGATTAATCTTGCATTACAGGGAGAGTTCATTGAATCAAGAGAAAAACTCAGAGAATTACTAATAAGATACGGTCTTTCTGGTGTTGACGTAATAAGACAGATCCACAAGGCCCTTTTTGTCCTTGACATCCCCGAAGACCTGAGGGTAAGTCTTGCTGATAAGACTGGAGAGATTGATTTTCGGTTAACTGAAGGTGCAAATGAGGAAATTCAGTTAAACGCCCTTCTGGCTTTCTGTGCTCTCCTAGGAAGCAAGAAAGATTAGTCTCCTCTATTATTCTTCCATTCTTAGGGAACTGAATGCACTCAGGAATGTTTGGTGAACCCGCATTCTAATCTGATAGTCTCTGGCTACCTGTCGCAAGTATTCTCTAATCTCCTCCAAGGCGATTCTATTAACTGCAAATGAAAAAGGATATTCGATATTGTACAGGATTAGTCCCCGTGAGGAAGCGGGTTGTACATCCTTGGTTGGGGAGCTGGACGGATTCAAAAGTGTTCTTAGCTCCTCCAGAGGCATGATGCCTTTTCCAATATGCAGAAGCGTCGTCACGATCTTTCGTATCATTTTCCAGAGAAATCTCTTTCCCTTAAAATCAAAAACAACGAAATCACCTTGCTTCTGCAACTTAACTTCCAAAAGAGTACAAATCGTGTTGTCTTTCTTATTCGGCTTAGATAGCTTTTGAAAATCGTGGGTACCTTCCAGTAGTGATGCTCCTTTTATCATTTCATCCAGATTCTCTCCATCGTACGGTATGATATATCTATAATGCTTGTATATGGCCTCTTTTCTAGGATTGAATTTCTCTGGAACCTCAGATATCGCCCACGTTTTGATGTCTTTAGGAAGAAGACTATTAATCAGTGGGATTATCGGAGTCTGAGCTGATGAAAAACTGACTACTTGAGAAACCGCTGAGACTTCTCTGTCCGTTCTACTTGCAGAAACATATCTTGCCTTCCTTAGGTCCTCAACAATCTTCAATTTCTTAAGAACTCTTAGAAGCTCTCCTTCAATTGTAGACAGATCTGGTTGACGCTGGAATCCGTGATAGTTAAGTCCAATGTAGAACAATTTGATTGCATAGCGCATCTCGGTTTCACCAAGGAGTCAGTCGACGGAACAAGTTGAATAAGCTAAATCAACGCTTGTTTAAGTCAAACCGATCTGACGGAACCATTCAAAGTAGGCATTTAAGAGATTCAGATTCGCTTTTCCTTAAGATGCTTCATTATATGACCAATCTCGGGGATTATTAATTGTTCCAATGCGAGTCTTGCAGCATCGGGTGAACCTGGCAAGCAGAATATCACAGTTTCTTTTATAATACCTGCTATTGCCCTTGTTAGTATAGTTGCCGCACCAATTTCCTTGAAGCTTATCTGTCGTAGAAGCTCCCCGAAACCGGGAATCTTCTTTTCTAGAAGGGGTTCTATCGATTCCACGGTCACATCCCTCGGTGAGAGCCCTGTCCCCCCTGTTGTTATAATTGCTGGCACCGGAATACCTAATAACTCCTCTACAACTCTCAGAATATGTGCCTTGCTATCAGGAACGCATTCTATGGATTCTACCTTATGTCCCGCATCCGTCAGGAGTTGAACCATGATGGGGGTGGATCTATCACTGGACTCCTTTCCAGATTTCAACTCCTCGTATCTCGAGTCGCTTACAACAACAACGGCAAATGGTATGTTCTTGGGTGCCCCTTTCTTGTGTTTTGCTGGTATTGACATCAATCTCGCCTATTTTCTCTTCTCTTTTCTTATTACGCGTATGTCTGTTATTGCAGTGTTTGGATATTGACCGAACTCGTCTTTTTCATACTTTTTTACCATATCCCAAATTGTTAATAACGCTGCACTGAGAGATGTTAGCGCCTCCATTTCCACCCCTGTTTTGCCTACGCTCACGACTTCGCTCGTTACTGTGAGGCCGTTGTCTTCTATTTTCGTGACTATTGAGACCTTAGTTATAGGTATGGGATGACATAGAGGCACAATGATCGGTGTTTGCTTTGCTGCCAGGATGGCCGCAGTCTTCGCCACCGCCAGCACGTTGCCCTTCTCCACATTTCCCTTTCTGATTCTTATCACCGTTTCTGGTCGAAGTCTAATATGTCCGCTTGCTCGGGCGATCCTTGTCAAATCAGCCTTTCGAGTTATCTCAACCATTCTAACTTGATCCTTTTCCTCTTCCATGTTTATGCCTCTCCTATCTTTACGTCCAAAAATGAAGATGGGCTAAATTCATCTCGGAGATACTTCCTAAGAATTCTTCTCACCTTATCTTCCCGGAACTACTTTTTCGGATTTCTCTTCTATGCGTTCTCTGTCGAATGCGTCCCTGTGTTTCATTTTCATTTTTCTACTCAACATCTGCTGGATCTTCTTTTGCATAAGAGTGCGTTCCTTAACCAAGTCTGTGATTTTGCTTTGGAAGTCACCAAGACGGGTTGATAAACCTTCCAGTCTTCTATTTAAACTCTGAATGGTTAGGTCCTTTCTTCTTATACTCGCTTTCAGTCTTGAGAGTCTTGAGAGCAGGATTTCTCTCTCTTTTTCTAGCTCTGTAACATTTAATCTCAGAATTCGTATCTCTTCAATTACCGGGTTGATTTCTGGGTAGTACCTTCCAGTTAATTGCGTGATCGAGGCTAGTTGCTCATTTATGGTATCGAAGTTCCTACCAAAAAAACTGAGGGCTCTATCGGTATCTAGCTCCTTGTTAGTTAATATTCTATAGTTATTCTCCAATGTGTCTATGGCTTCTTGATACTGCGTTTGTGTTTCTTCACTTCTCTGGTACTCCAGTGTTTCGGCAGCTACCCTCCTAAGTCCCTTTAGGGATCCAGCAAGTTGCCTGATATAGCTTGCTATCTGACCCCTTTGTTCTATAGCCTCATCTTTTTCTAAGGTCTTCAATCTTGAGCTGGCCCCATCCAACATTCTTATCAATAGCTTTACCCTGCTTAGCCTTTCCTCAAAAGGTAGAGTCAATATTTCTCCCCTCGGGGTCACCCAATAAATAGGTGGATCTTCATTCTTTAATTCTCACTCTTATGATAGCCTCTCTTACTAAATAAGAATTGCTTTTCTCTTATATGGTATCTGAAATCTGTCAGGTGGGAGCTTATCCGAACCAAAAAATCGCCCAATGAGCGTGAATGCTCTATCGTAGCATGCTCAGTGCCTTTCTACGTATTTTCGTCAAAAAGCGCGTTGGCCGACCGTATACTTCTGTCCGGTTTTTTCGTATAGCTTCCAATATGTCCTCAACATCTGTCTCATCAATTATTGTATATGCATTTCCTACAGCTGTGCCAATGTGTGCATCACTTCCAGCAACAGTGGAATATCCTTCTTTTTCAGCGGCTCTTCTGGCAAGTCTGTTTGCAAATGGTAAAACCAAGTTTGAATTGTAAACCTCTACAGCATCGAATTTTAGCGCTTTCATCCTAAAGCCTATGCTATTTCTCAAAAGGTCATATGGATGCGGTATAACTGCTATTCCTCCTCTATCTCTTATCAAGTCAATTGTTTCCTGTGCACTCCTTCCTTCTGGCAATCTTTGCGTTATACCTAATCCCAGTATTTCACCATCCTTTGTAGATACCTCTGTCCCCGGAATAACTGTAAGCTCTTGGTTATTTCTCATTGCTTGAAGAGCTCCAACAGTTGTGTTGTGATCGGTTATTGCGATCCCGTCGAGTTTCTTGCTTATCGCTATTTTGACTATTGTCTTTGGTGAATCTAAGCCACACTTTGAATAGTGCGTATGTATGTGGAGGTCGAACTTTGCCATTTTCTACATCTCTGGAGATTCATCGCAATTTTCAATGTGAATTTTTTACCCTTCTTATTTCAATCTGATAGCGCCATTATCAATGCTTTCTTAAATTCATTTAATGTGGCCCGATCCGTACGTTCTGCCATTTTGTTTGGAAGACATATGAATCGAATTCCTCTAAGATCAGAGCCTTTTCTAAAAGCCTCGACTAATTCATTTCCATACTTATCCCAATTGTTATAAAAAACAACCGTTTTGTATATGTGTGTTGAAACGTACTCCTCAAAGGCATTTGATATCGTCTCAACACTTTCGTATTGGTACTCATCTAATACCTCGTGCTGCGAGAGTGGATATATATCTTCCAACTCTCGTGGAGTGAGTCCAAATAGCATGGAAACTGTAAAAACATGAAATCTTTCCCTTTCTTTTGCAGAGAATTCTTCGAATATTTCTTGATATCTCCGATGTTCGATGGATCGTCTGTAGGGCTTGGTTCTTGGCTCAGGTAAAACTACCATAATATCGGTTTTTTCTGGTTTTTCATATCGCTTGAGTCTCTCTATGTGTCGAATCGTCTCAGGTCTCGATAGGGAGGACGTTCCACAATAGAATATCCCTCTTTTTTTTATCAATGGAGTGAATCTTTCAAGGTATTTAGAGTATTTCTTGAGCCTATATAGGCTTTGAAGGAGTTTGGGATGAGCTCTGCTCCTCATTTCCACGAACTCCCAAAGCCTCCCGTCATAGATTGCTTGTCTTATCTTCCTAATCTCGTTTAGTGAGACATACAGGTTGTGTCTCGAAATAACTATCTCCCGTTCGTTGGGCGGAAGTTGATTTATCTCTTGTGGGTCAATTCTTCGGCAGACAGGACACAAGCAAATGGATTCTTTTAGATTTCCCATGCGTACCGTCCCTTGGTTTGTCATATATCGTCCCTGTGCTGCATACAAAGCATAAGCTGCGGAGTCAAAAACGTCACACCCAAGCAATACGGCAAGTGAAAACATCATTGGGTGGCCAGCACCGAAAAGATGTACTGGTCTCTCCAGTGGTAAATTCATTTTCGCACTCATGATTAATTCCACAATCTGATCAAACCGGTATTGTTCCATTAGCTGGGTTGGACTCCCGATAGCATGTATGTCGAAATCAAGCTTCCCCATCTCTTCCGCACATAGTTGGACCAAATCCAGATTAGTGCCTCCCTGTATTGGCCCTACCCATAAAAGATCCTCCTTAGTTCTTATCGCTTCACTTTCTTTAGCTCTTCTTATGGTCTCCATCACTGTGTCTCTGGCGTGGCTATACGAGGCGCTACCTCCAGTTGGAACATCGAGTATTACTGCGATATCAGAGTCGATCTTCTCCTGAAATGTGATGATTTCGGATGAAGAAACATCAACTTGACCATAGACTAGCAGCTGATAGGCTCCTGAATCTGTCATAATCGATTTTGAAAAATCAAGCAATCTATGGACGGTCTTCTTGATGGCTTCGCATCTCAAGTTCTTATAAAGAATGTACGCATTCGTGATTATTGCATCACATCCAAATTCTCTTTCAAGTTCTTCCGGCGGGACAGTTATTTTCATCGGATTTACTACTGGCAACAGTACTGGTGTTCTTATTTTTCCTGTTTTGGTACGTATCGTTCCAGTGCGTCCCATTATGTCTCTTTCTTTGATTTCAAAGGCCATCCTCTGCACCTTTTGTGGATTTCTCGTTATTTTTTTACCACTAACAAAAAAAGAATAACACTATTAGAGCAAAGCTCTAATCCGCTTCTTTTTCTTCAAAATAGTGTTCATAGACTTTTCTCACGCGTTCCGCAATAGGTCCTGTTCCCTCTACGCCTTCTTCTGTAACTCGTATTTTGTTAAGTATTGATATCACTCTGGCATCTTCTAGGTACTTAACTTCGCCTGGGGGAAATATTTTTTGAAGTTCGTCGGCCAAACCTCCTAGGTCAAAGGGCTCTTCTGTTTTTACAAGCTCGACGATGTTGTTTCCATTTATAAAGACCCTATGAGCCATCTTCCCTTCATTGTCCTTTGCATCGGCAAGAACCAGGCTCAGGGTATTCACATCGAACCCTTTTAATACGCCGCTGTATGTCTTTCCTGAAGTCATAATCACATTCACTGCCGATTCCAGTAATGAAACCAACTCTCTAAAGAAGCGTCTACTTGATGCACTTTCAGACATTCCCTTTCCCTTCTCTACCGCCTTTTGTACTGATCAAATCTTTTTGGCTGGATAAGAATAGAGAGTAAACACGTATTTTACAGTTGCCATTTTCATGTTCAAATATCACACTTCCAACAAAAGAGAATCCCAAAATAGCCTTTTGACAGGGGGCCATTTCGCTTAGACAATACTTTTGTAGCCTAGAGTCGCTTGTTATCCCGCAGAAATTGCTCTTGATGCAAATGTAAAAGAAACCCTAGCTGCTTTGATACCGGTTTTGGAAAAGCAG
>JBHLPL010000045.1:0-14469 GCA_048939465.1 Promethearchaeota archaeon
GAAAAATCAACTTCGGTACTCGTGATTGTCGGAAAAGAAACCGCATTAGTAGAGACCGCAGATTTCAACTCCGCAGGAAAAATCCTTCACACGCTGGAAGATCTTGAAATCAATTCGGACACAATAAGGTACATAATTCCTACTCACAGGCATACAGATCATGCAGGGGGGGCCGCTCCTCTTGCAAAAGCATTGCCTGACGCCACGATCTACGGACATCAATACACAATTGATGCAATAAGAAGACCGGCAAAAATGAATCAAGCAGTGGTTGATATGTTCGGAGAATTCGCGGTTCCAATGGAGCCATTGGAGGACGAAGGCAGATTCTCAATCGTCAAGGGAGGAGAGATCATTGAGTTGGGTAATGACTTGGCGATCGAATTCATTCACACCCCTGGACATACTTCAGATCACATTTCATTGTATGAAAGGAAAAGCAAAACCATGTACTGCGGGGATGCAGCTGGAATATTCAATTTCAGAAGCAAAACCATAATTCCATCGACCCTACCACCAAGCTTCAAATTCAAACCCTATGTTTCTTCCTTGGAGAGAATGTTAGATTATGAGTTGAATGCTGTAGCCTTTGCTCATTTCGGAACTGTAATGGGAAAAGACGCCAACAGGATTCTCAGAGAAAGTATAGAAACGGTTGAAGAATGGATGGAGATTGCAAAAGAAGCGTGGAGAGATGAAGGAAAAGTCGAAACGGTAATCAGGGCATTAAGACTAAGATATGGAAACAGACTGGGAGTATTTCATCCGGCAGCTAGAGAGATATTCTTCGATATACTGGGAATAGGAACGGTCAATAATCTTGCTGTCTAATTCTAAATAGCATTATAATGCCAAATATCATTTAACGGAGTATTTTCTCGGCGATGCCGTCAAAACACCTCTGACCGAATGTTAAATTGATCTGTAGAGGTGATATTACCTTCCGTATGTCGCCATCGCCTCTCCATACTGCAGAATATGGCCTTCCATTGCCTTTTCTAATTCCTTCTTTGACGATCCTGCCGGTAAGTCAAGACGTATGTCCAAACCATGGACCTTGAAGAAGTACCTGTGTGGTTTTCCTCTGGGAGGACACGGTCCGCCGTATCCTGGCCTACCAAAACTACTTCTTCCTTGGGTTGCTTTGATCGGCTTTGAAATCTCATTTCCTCTTGGAATCCCTTCAGGTATTGAGTCGGTTGGCTCGATATTCCATATCACCCAATGATTGAATGTACCCATGGGTGCATCAGGATCATCACATATAATGGCAACGGACTTCGCATTCAATCCTTGAATCTCTATTCTTGGAGATATGTCTTCTCCATCGCAGGTGTATTTCCTGGGGAATTGAGTGAACTCAAGCCTAACATCAAGCTTCTCCACTCTCATCGACCTCCTCCTTGATTTATAATTATTAAAGCTTGTGAACAGCCCCACCCTTTCAGACGGGGTTTCCTGTTTCATCCATTCCCAACGGGATATATCTGATAGGCCCTACGTGCATTTCCTGCCCCGCAGTTTTTTGCTTGTGAATTGGCGAGTGTTACCTCGACTGAATACCATATGCCTTTCGCAAAAACGAGTATTTAAATTCCTCGCAATTCATCTCAACCCTTTCGGATGGGGGCTTATTGCTGAGAAGACATATCAAGACTTTTGCGTAAATTCTCCCTATCTGGCGGATGTATCAGGAATAATTGCCGGAGGAGTTTGTAAGATGGCGTCACAATAGACATGGAAAGAGACTATTTCTTCCATTGTGTTTCATAGTTTTCGTGCCCGCACTTGGGACATTTACACCATTTAAGCCCGTATGGTGTATTCTTGATAGCAATCTCTTTCAGATCTTTGACTGGGTGACCACAGTTAGGACATTTCATTTGATCATCAGGGATTTCTTGCTATTTGAGGAATACTCTGGAGGTGATATAAAAAGTTAGAGGGTTCCTTTGATTGTGGATATCTTCACTAAGAACTCTTCGAGTTTATAGTGGAAGAGATGAGATTAGGAAGTGTTTATTCTTCTTTTATTTTCTTGATTTCCTCTTCTTCTTTCATTTTTTTGATTTCTTCAGACAGGACTGATAACTGTTTTTCAAGAATTTCTTTCTGTCCCTCTAAAAGCTCTATCTTTTCTTCCTTGGAAACTGCCTGTGGAGCGACGAAGGGGACAATTGTTCCATACGGCATTGTTGCAGGGTAAAGTTGTGACGATGGATAAATTCTTAATGGGGGATAGAATGGTACCGGGCTGTAATAAGGATACCACATACCGAATCCTCTTCCGAATCCTCTTCCGAATCCTCTTCCGAATCCTCTTCCGAAATAGCCGAAATTCTTCGTGAAACCAGGCGTATCATATCCTGAGCAATAGCCTAAGCCTCTACCGGTCTTAGGTCCTAATCCTGCTGGTCCGGTTCTGTCTCCTCTTGGCAACCATCTCGCCTCCTTTCAATTATCTATTTTGTGCATATGCACAAAACAGATATAAATCTTTCGATTGATGAAAAAGCGATTTCCTTATAATTTTCTTCAGGCATTATCTGCATAATAAGTTCGTAATAACAATAATAATATAAAATCTTCAATAACCGAAAAATTTTTAAATCTTTATAATATCTCATTAGGGAATCGTTAAGTGACCGTTCAGCAAGTCCAGAAGGAGTAGAAATGGTAAATAGTCTTAAGGAACATCTGTCTGAATCTCGCTCTTTTTGTTCAACACCTGTCTTTGGATCGACTTAGGAGGATCAACCGGTGTCGGATAATGAAGTTCCTCTTAAGCGTGAGATTACTTGGTATGGCTCCTTCTGCATGGGCTATGCCAATGTAAGTGCTGGCATCTACGTCGCTTTGGGTCTCGTTGCTTTATATGCTGCCGGAGCTTCTCCTTTTGCATTTGCAATCGCCGCTATGACCTATATTTGCACTAGTGTGGCCTACACTGAGTTGGCGACAGTTTATCCATACGCCGGGGGTGCTCAGATCTATGCAATCAGGGCCTCAAGAGATCTCTTGGCCTTCATTGTCGGGTGGGCGGTTATGTTTGATTACACGGTTTGTATATCCTTTTTCTCGTTGGCAACCGCAGGATATCTGAGCTTCTTCATACCTGCCCTTAGAGATGCACATCTGGATTTGTTCGGGATTCACATTCCGTATCTAGGGTTCATAGCATTTGCGATTACTGTCTGTCTCATCCTTGTAAACCTGATTGGAATGAAGGAATCCTCCAAATTAAACGAGGTTTTAGTCTCTTTGAACTTAGTTATTCTGGCGTTGATCGTAGTAATTGGCGCTGTCTTTGCTTTCAGCTTGACTCTTTTCCTGGGTCAGGTCCTGGTTTTTGGCGCTCCACAGCCCATAGCCAGTGTCGCATATATTTCCGGCACTAATTTTCAAGCGCAGAATTTCGTTTATGGTATGACTATTGCTATGTCTTCGTTCATTGGGGTAGAGACGATTGCCCAAGCTGCGGAGGAGACTAAAAAACCGCATAAGTGGATTCCTTTAGCTAATAAACTATCGGTGATAGCGGTGCTAATATTTACAATGGGACTGTCCGTGATTAGCCTAGGTATTCTTCCCTGGGGGGTGTTAGGTGCAGCTGTAGAGAGTCCTGTAGCAACGATTGTAAGTCACATTCCAATTTTTGGACCGACGCTGGCTCCGATAGCCGCCGCTACAGGGCTTGCAATATGCTTGGTTGCAGCGAATACTGGGATAATTGGCGCTTCCAGAGTAACCTACTCTATGAGTAGATTCAAGCTGCTACCTGATTGGTTCCACAAGACCCACGCGAGGTTTAAGACTCCCTACAGAACAATACTCGTATTCAGTTTGATCGGCGGTGCGCTTTCGTTAATCGGAGAACTGGGGGTGATTGCCGAGATGTACAACTTTGGGGCAATCCTGTCTTATCTAATAGTCAATATATCGTTAGTGATTTTGAGGAATAAAGAACATGATGTCTACAGAGCATGGAAAGCTCCAGGCGATATTAAAATCCGGATAAGGAACAAGACCATCACAATCCCCCTCGTAGGTGTGATAGGAGCAGTCCTATGTGCGGTAATGTGGTCATCCATTCTATTGTTTCATCCTAATGGTAGATTGCTTGGAAGTATCTGGCTGGTGATTGGTGTCGTCGGATTCGCTATATACAGAATCAAGAACAAGTTGGGCCTGCTAACCACGGGCGTAGGAGGAAAAGTGCTTCCAAGTGGATTCAAGATGAACGCGACAGTTTTTCTCAGCTATAGGACTCCCGAAGATGTGGAGTCCGTTGCAGATTCAATTTCTGCCGGCCTGGATCCACGGTTTGTTCTCAGGCTTTTGACAGTATTAGATCCGGAGATTTGGGGATTAACGCCGCATAGTGTCAAATCATATAGAGAGCTGGAAAAGTTTAAGGACGCTGCTCTAGAAGATCTGAATTCGATTGCCAAGATTCTAGAGAAGAAAGGATTTGAATGTACTGTATCGGTCGAGATAGGGAATCTTAGGAGTATCGCTAGACGTGAAGCAAAGATGGCCGGTAATGATGGGATAGTGGTGTTAAAGAGAAGACGATCTAAGAGGGAAATAGTAGACGGGACAGACGTCATCTTTGAAGTGATGGCAAGATTCCCGGGCAAGCTGACAGTACTGAAAAGGAGGGAGCCTTATGCCTAAGGGCGTGGAAGTGGTGATGAATATATACGTGGTCTCTGAGAAACTGGATGAGGTTGCTGAAGAACTGGTGAAGCTAAATGAAGTCATAGACCTGTATGAAGTTACGGGCGATTCGGACATAATTGCCTTGATACGGACCGACGACATAGCTGCTTTCAGAAACTTGTTGAAGAATTCGCTAATGAAAACACCGGGGATCAAAAGTACAATCTCATCGGTCATTCTACACACACGCAAGAAAGATAGTGAGTTAATTGATGAGTGAGGCTGAGATGAGCCATTCATGGAACCATATAACAAGACGAGAATCCTAATACCAATCTCTCAAAAGGTGGATAAAGAGAAAGTCACTGCTGCCTTGAGTATACTGTATTTCTTCAGGAAGCCGTTGATTGTTCTACTTCACATCATAGAATTACCAATGACTGCTCCTTTAGATTTAAGTCTCTATCCCAAGGAAGAGGCTGAAGCAAGGAAGAAGCTTCAATCCGTTGAGAAGTGGCTTAGAGAGCAGGGATTTGAGGTTAGAATAAAGATAAGTGCGGCAAGGGACGCTACGCTTGGGATAATTGATGAGGCTGACACAGGAAGATACAGTCTAGTCATTCTTATGAAAAGAAGGCCTCCTGGAGGTCTCAAAAGGCTGTTCTATAAGAGTCATACCGACAGAGTGACCAGTAGGATTAGCTGCCTCTCTCTAATACTGCCTGTAGAAAGGTGAGTTCAGGAAGGCCATGGGGGGGGACTGAAAAATGGAAAAAAGATTCGACTCCAAGGTCAGGGTGGTTAGATCAAGGAAGCTTTTTGGTTTGGCAATTCTGGTAGGTATCCTGAGCGGGGTTGCTGCCATATCATTGGCTTTCTTAATTGACCTTTTCACATTCATTGTTTTTCGTGTTATCGGGGGGGTTGAAGTAGCCGAGGCACCAGGAATGCCGTCACTCTTTGGATCAATTGATTTTACGCTTTCGGCCCGTCCGCTCCTTTTCGCAATACCTATAATCGCCGGGCTAATCGTAGGCTACATCATATATCACATCTCGCCTGAGGTTGAAGGTTCGGGGCTAGATCAGGTAATGACGATTTACCACAACGAAAGAGGTAAGGTGAGAGAGAGGGTCCCCCTCGTCACAACGCTCTCGTCGGCAATTACAATAGGTGTCGGTGGGAGTGCTGGCAAGGAAGGACCTTCGGCGGAAATAGGCGGCAGTATTGGCTCTATAGTAGCTGATAAATTCCATTTAACCTCACAGGATCGTGAGATACTTCTACTAACGGGCGCCGCAGCATGCCTAGGAGCAATTTTCAAGTCACCTTTTGGAGCCGCTCTTTTCATTATTGAAATCTTATATGCAAAAGACTATGAAGTTGAGGCTTTCATTTATTGTGTAATTGCAACCTTCATCTCCTACGGCATATTTAGCTCAGTATTTGGTTGGGGGCCTCTATTCTCAACACCGACCTACGGTTTCATCCCTCAAGAACTTCCACTATTTGTCCTACTGGGATTGGCATGTGCGCTTGTTGGCGTCATTTTCATCAAGGTGTTCTTAACACTCAAGAATAGAATATTTAGCTCTTTGCAAATGCCGAAATACCTCAAGCCTGCTGTAGGAATGGTTCTCATATCGTTATTATTGTTTTTCTTTCCGTACGCTACAGGACCTGGATATGGCCAAATACAAATGGTTATTGATGGGGTACTTCCAGTTTCAATCATCCTCATGATGATAGTCATGAAGATTCTAAGCACATCATTTACGATTGGCTCCGGGAATAGCGGAGGTGCCTTCGCACCGTCATTGGTAATCGGAGCGTCCATAGGTGGGATGTTCGGTCTCGGTGCGCAATTGATTTTCCCGATGTCAATAACACAATCAGGCATTTTCGTGGTTATTGGCATGGGAGCGTTCGTTTCAGCGATAGCCAACGCACCAATCGCGGCCATCATGTTGGTGTCAGAAATGACGGGTAGTTACGCTATACTGCCTGCTGCAATACTGGCCTCAGTAGCCGCTTACATAGCAGCTCTCAAGTGGTCCCTGTATGAACCGCAACTCCCCGATAGAACCTATTCGTACGCCCGCATCCCTACTCTGATGTATGACCTTTTGTCACACGTTGAAGTGAAGAAGATAATGACCAACAAGTTTCACAAGATTTTAGATGAGGCAAAAATTGTTGATTTGGAGGAGTTGTGCATTTCAACAGGCCAAAAATCCTTCCCTGTTATGAACAATGAGGGGAACATTATTGGAGTGGTTGGATGCAAGGACATAAGTGAGATATCTAGAGAGAGAAGAGAAACAGAAACTGTTAGAGAAATAATGAAGACTGATTTTGTATCGGTTTTTGAGAACTTTGACTTAAGAACAGCTTTACACGAACTCATATCAATGGATTTGTCGCAGATTCCGGTTCTGGATTCAAGGAATCGTCAGAAGTTGCTGGGTGTAGTAAGGCGAGCTGATATCGAGAAGATAATGGAGTTATAGATCTATCTGCGATTGAAGATGCGAGTATCATTCATACCCACATTTCCGAAATCAGTCCTAAGGCCTTTGATCTTACTATCCGGTACGAGAGTCTGTGAACCGCCTTCGCGTTAAGCGTGATTAGAGTTACCGATCAATTCCAGAAGGAATAAACACATAGCTGAGAAAGCATCAAAGACCAGCGTCTCAATGAGGTGAGCTTTCTTGTCTCTACTCGAAGTGGTGGTTATTGAAACTGAATAGAGCTTCTTCCCTTAATCCAGCCAATAGATATCAAATGGAGCAAAAGTCGGGTCCGGCTCGAGTGGCCATTCAGGATGAGTTGACCGATCTTGTCTTTGACAACAGAAATCCCCATGGGTTCCTAAGGACGAAGGAAAATACGTCCCCTTTATATCCAAAGGTTCATAATTATGACGGATTTTTAATTGTATAGCTAACTGTTTATTATAACTTAATAAGCTAAAAAGGAGACATAAAGCGATCTCGAGAGAATACTTCAACCCACTTCCAGAGCCGGGTGGTAAGAATGTCCTTAAGCTCGAAAATGAAGTATACATTTATCGCAAACGTAGTTTTCGCTATAATCATGGTAGCTTTATACTTTTTAGGACTCATTCCTCTAGGAGCACTGATCTTTGGCTTGATTGCAGGCTTCACAATCGTCGCTTTCAATTACATAGCGCTAAGACGCGTGTAAATCGATAGTTACAGTAGCTGTTCGCTTCCCCGCCCGAGAAGTTCAATCTGATTCACTTCCATTCATTTCGAGGTCTTATCAACTCGCTTCATCACTGGAGACAAAGAGTAATAGACGATCGATATTACCACAATATTGGCCATAATTGTTCCTAGGACAGCCGTAATGAACGCATCTAGGAGGGTGACTCCCAGAAAAACAACGTATACAACGAGGGAGATGATGAAGATGGCTGGTGCAATAATAAAGGATAGCAAAAGCATGGTTTTTCCCAAACCATATTTTTTGGCCAATTTCAATGTAAGACGCCCGGTAATGATGTCCTGGCGTGTTATAGGTTCGTCCCTTGTCTCCTGAATATACCTTCTCCAGTATTTGCTATCTATCCTAACAGCTTCTGATATGCCCATGATGGCCACGACCAGCGCTGTTACAAGAAAGAACCAGAGAACAGTAAAGGACCCTAATAGTCCCCCCGCCAGCGCAATCACAAACATCACGAAAACTGCAAAACCGTATAGATGTCCAGGATCTTGTGTTTTCCGCCACTGATGAAGAATTCCGCCTAGCGAAATGACTATTAGAATGAAACCGACAGAAAGAATCCACAACTCGTCGGCCAAGATTCTCTGCTCCCGACTGTCTTCTTCCCTTATCAAACCTGAAACAGTAAGTATCTACTTGTCAAGCCCGTTCTCAACGGTCTAAAGCATTGGGCTCCTAAATTGTACTGCTTTTTCATTTCTCCTTCGACATTAGAGCCCAGTAGAAGGCTTGACCCATGGAGTTATAATCGAATTTTTCCAGCACCCATCCGTCTCTCGAGTGTTTGTTTACTTGATTCTCGATATCCTTGTCTTTTCTTTCTTTTATTAACTTGTACGTTCTTACCATTCTTTTATCACTCCCTCTTTGCAGTCCTCATATAAGTCAAGGCTGGCTACTTATAAATTTCGGTAGACTATTTTTCCGTCCTGTATTGTCAGGCATACCTTTATTTCTCTAATTCGCTCCGGATTCTCGGATGGATCTTCCGATAATACAACAATGTCAGCAAGTTTTCCCCGCTCAATTGAACCTTTTATGTTTTCTTCAAATGAGGCGAAAGCAGCATTTTTCGTATAACATTTTATTGCTTCGTGTACTGACATTCTCTGACATAACATTGGTGCGTTCACGGCCCAGTGAATGCCGTATAAAGGGGAGAATGGCATACAGTCTGAGCCAAAGGCAATTAAACCACCCTTGTCGAGTATTATTCTGAAAGCACTATTCCTCTGGAACCAGGATTCTCCAAGTCTTTGTTCGTACATCTCACCTGGAAGACCCCATTCTCCTATGAAGTTGGGTTGCATAGATGCGATTATTCGGAGCTCGACTGCTTTCTGTATAGCTTCATCTGAAGCAAGCTCCATATGTTCTATTCTGTGTCTGTGATCAGCTTTTGGGAAGACCTCTAAGATTCTTTCAAGCGCTTTCACCGTCGATTCTATTGCCCTGTCTCCGATTGCATGGATTGCGAGTTGAATTCCGGACTTGTGTGCCAAAGTGACAATCTCTTCGAGCTTATCCTGCTCATAAGTCAGCTTTCCTTTATTGCCAGGATCATCAAGAAATTCGCCCTTTAGTGCAGCAGTTCTTGAGCCAATTGAACCATCAGAATAGAGTTTAAGCGCTCCAATTCTGAGTCTTTGGTTTCCGAACCCTGTTGAAAGACCGAGTCTAAGAATCGGTTCCAAGAGCTTTTCCACAAAGTTAAGATAGACTCTTATCCCCAATTTGCCTTCTCTAAGAGCCGAGAAGTAGGTTTCGATACTGCTGGATGAAACAGTATCTTGGATGGAAGTTACTCCATGCCTATGAGCATATTCTGTAGCCTTCTCCAAAGCATTCCTCAGCGTGTGCCGGTCTCTGGGAATAAAGGATCTTAAATGTTCAGCAGCTTCTTCTTTAAAGACCCCACTCGGCTCTCTGGATTCATCAATCTCGACCCCTCCTTCATTGCTAGGAATATCGATAAGCTTGATGAAGTGTGTATTGACTGACAACATGTGTCCGTCAATTCTGATAAGGATGATAGGATGGCTTAGACTTATTGAATCTAGGTCTTGTCTCGTGATGTAGCGTCTTTCAGCCCATTTACTCTCATCCCAATTCGTTCCGATAATCATTTCACCCTTGGGTGTAGTGGACACCCGATCTTTGATTTTCTCAAGTGCCTCGCGGAGAGATTTTGCGCCTCTTAGATTGACCCTATTGAAGTCCAGTCCCATTTTAATGAAGTGTGTATGAGCATCAATGAACCCCGGCAGAACAACTTTTCCTTCAAGATTTATCACTTTTGTTGAGCTGCCTATCAGGTCCTCAACTTCCTTGTCTGTACCAACAAAAGCTATTCCGTTCCCGGAGATAGCAACTGCCTCAGCACGACTATCTTCATTATCAAAAGTAATAACCTTGCCATTTATGAGAGCCAGATCTGCTTCTTTCAATACGGTCCCCCAATTGCACAAGAGTAATTGAAGATGGATTATGCAAGAACGGTTTAATAACGGTTGAGTATCAAGGTGAACTACTCCCAGCTTTTGCAACGGGGTTCCTCCCTCTTCCCCGCATGAGTCTGAAGACGCTTTGGCTTCAAAGAGGGGAGCTTTCTGTGCCCCGAATTCATAACTGAGCAGGAAGTAGTTGGTTTCTGGGCCGGTTCACTCTAGTTGTGCCACAGGCACGGGACGGTTCTGTCAAGCAGGATATACGCGTAAGGCCTGCGCCCCCAGACTAGGTTTTGTTCTCATGCCGCTGACCAGCCTTCCTCTCGAAGAGAGCATCTTACCCAAACCTTAAATTACCAGAGGACTTTTAAACACGACTCAACTCGTCTCCTCCCTCTCGGACGGGGTCTTCCTGCGGAAAAGAGATAAAAGATAATGAATCAACCTAGATGTGAGATGCTGGGAAAATGCACTTAGAAGAAATGAAGAAAAAAATAGAAGAACTCGTGCTAGAAAAGGGCTTTTACAACCGTCCTGAAGACATACCTAAGAAGTTACTTTTCGCTTTCATAGAGCTGGGCGAAGCAAGTGACGCTTGGAAGAAGGGCGAACCAGACAGCAAAATCGCGGAAGAGCTTATTGACGTAATATTCTACATTTTGGATGCGAGCAGACTGGCGTGTCCCTCGGTTAACATGGACGAAATGTTCCTTTATAAGCTGGAAAAGAACAGAAAGAGAGAATATCAGTACGGTGAGGGGCACAGGAAAAGACCTGAATGAGCTTTTCGCTTAACATCCGTATTTCCGCGTCGTAGTGATGTGCAGCAATCCACTTCTGGTTTGGTAGGTAGGCAAATAGGTTTAGATCTAACCCTCAGTCTTATGAAAACGGTATCTTTCCAGATAGAAATCAATCTTTCCCAAAGAGTCCACTTCAAACCATACTGATCTCTTCTCTCCTGCTTCAGACACAATGTAGAATTTGAAATCCTCTATTCTTTTGGTTTCCGGAATCAGAGGGGTGCTAGTCTGAATGAGTTTATCCCTAGGTTCCAAGAACAGCAGAGGCCCTCTTTTCACTATTGATATCCTAAGTGCACCCCTGTATGTTTTGTATTCGCCTGGCAGCATATTGAGTTTCTCGTCTATCTCGAAGAATGGAATTTCCTTTTCAGGATCCCTGCCCATTAAGGAGGCCAAGCCACCCAGAAGCTGTAAATTTGGGCTCCTCCCTGCATTCGCAGCTTCCACGACTCCAATTTTTAGTTCTGGCACAAACGATATGTGAGCGCTTGAAACTCCGATAGAGCCTCCATGAATAACAAGTTTGCATCCTAAGAAATCATCCAATATTGCCCATCCGTAGCCGTATCCTTCCCTCCCGAAGGGCCCGTAGCGGCTACGGAACATGTCTGTTTCAATGTGGATCTTCTTCATTTCCTCAAGCAAAGACGGTTTGAGTATCGTCTTTTCCCCAAATACGCCATTCATACTAAACATCAGATAGTTTGACAGTTCCATTACCGAGCTCAGTAATCCCCCTGGTGCATACTTTAGCCTGTGTGAGGGGAGCTTCGTCGGCGTCGCAACTATGTTCTCATTCTCTGCTTCCAAGAAATAGGGAGTCATTATGTCTGGGTCTTTCTCAAATTCATCTTTCAGAAATGTGGACCTGCTCATTTTTAGAGGCTTCAAGATATTCTTTCTAACGTAGTCTTCATAAGCCATTCTACTGACTCTTTCAATAACCTCTCCAAGAAGCGTGTAGCCTGAGTTGAAGTAGAAGAATCTTTTTCCCGGTTCACTCGCAACTTCTTCAGATGCGCCGCTGAGGTGTAACAGTAAGTCATCCAAATTGCTCAGTGGAATCCATTTATCTTCAATTCCGGTCATCCGGTATATGATTATCTCCGCTACTGCGAGGCTCGGTATTCCAGAAGAGTGAGTCAAGAGATGATGTATTGTGATGTCATCGTCTTCTTTTCCTAGTCTCACGGGGATGTGTTTGCTGATGGGGTCCGTCAATTCCAGTTTTTCCTGTTCGACAAGCTGCATTATTGCCAGCGCTGTGAATGATTTTGTACACGAGCCTATCCCGTATAATGTATTAGGCGTGGCTGGAAGGTTTAATTCTTTGTTTCTTGCTCCGAATCCCCTAGCATATACGATCCGATCGTCTTTCACAAATGCAACACTCAATCCTGGTATTCGACCTTCAGTCATCGATTTACTAATCATATTCTCAAATTTCTCTTTGAATCCGTCTGGCAATTGAGATGGTATCGCTATCACCTCACGAACATTCAAGATTTCGTTTTTCAAAACATTATCGGAGTGTCTATTTATTTTTGCTTGGCCAGTAGAACTTCTCCGGGAAGATTTCCGGTGTGTTCTGCTTTTTCAATTACTGTCTCTCCATTAACAATAACATACTCTATTCCACGACAGTATTGATGCGGATCTTTGTATGTGGCCTTATCTGTCACCTCTCTGGGATCAAAAATTACTAGATCTGCCCAAAACCCTTCTCTGATCAATCCTCTGTCAAACAACCTTAGTTTTTGAGCTGGCATCGATGTCATCTTCCTGACAGCGTCTTGAAGCGTCAAAACATTTTCTTCTCTCACATACTTACCCAATATTCTGGGGAATGTTCCATAGCTTCTTGGATGTGGCTTCCCTCTGGCCAGCGGACCGTATGGAGCACTAGCTACCGCATCAGTTCCGACTTTCGATAATGGATGTTTCAAAACAACTCTTACATCCTCTTCACTCATCATATGTAAGACTATTCCAACAACACCGTCTTCTTCCAATAGGAGGTCAAACATCACATCAAATGGATTCATCCTTCTTTTCACTGCTACTTCTGATATACTCAGCCCTTCATATTGATTGTTCTTCTCACATCGAGTTATTACTATGCCTTCCCAGCCAGCATTCCGGACCAGATTTTCCCAGCCGTCTTTCTTCCTTTTGATGTATTCCTTGATCCTCTTTCTGACGGAATTGTCCTTCAATCTAGCCAGCATTTCATCCTTTCCGTTTTCATGTACCCAAGGCGGGAGACAGGCATACAACCCAGTGCTTCCAGCAGCATAAGGATAGAAATCATATGAAATCTCTACACCTTCTTCTCTAGCGGCATCAATGACTCTCAGAGCCGCTTTGACTTTTCCCCAGTTGCTCTTCCCAGCGGATTTCAGATGAGAAATTTCAACAGAAATCCTTGCAGATTTGCCAATCTTTATGGCTTCCTCAACCGACTCCAACAGTCTGTCGCTCTCATTCCTTATGTGAGATGTATATATCCCGCCGTATTCTGAGGCTACTTTGGCAAGTTCAATCAATTCGTCGGGGCCTGCATATGATGCAGGAGGATATATCAATCCCGTTGATACTCCAGAGGCACCATCTTCCATCGACTCAATCAAGAGTGCTTTCATTTCAGCAAGTTCATCCGCTGCCGGCTCTCTGTTCTCATATCCCATGACGTTTTTCCTCAGAACTCCGTGCCCTACCAAAGGCACCACATTTACAGATGTTCCCTGATGACTGAGCCTGTCACAGTACTCTTTGAATGTAGACCAGTTCCATGATATCTCATCTGCCAAAGGTCCATATTCTCTTTTGACCAAATCCTTTCTTTCAGAAGTTATTGGAGCCAGGCTGAAGCCACAATTTCCTATGACTTCGGTGGTGATTCCCTGCCTTATCTTACTCTCTGCCCGCGGATTGATAAGAAGGGACAAGTCAGAGTGACTGTGCATATCTATAAATCCCGGAGACACTGCAAGGCCGGTGGCGTCGATAACCTTTTCTGCCCTTGATTCTGGAGTTCTCTTTACCTCGACAATCCTTCCATCATCGATAGTTACATCAGCCTTAAACCATGGGTTCCCCGTACCATCAACTACCAAGCCATTCCTTATAACAAAATCAAGCAAAGACCTATCTCCCTATCACGCCTCATAGAATTAGAAAGAAAGAGGGAGAAATACTCATTCTGCTTGTCTGAAAAGATGTCCACTGCCAGATAGGTAAACAACTGTGATTAACTCTAGTATCCCCGCGAATACACCTAGTGATATAACCGCGGTTAT
>JBHLPL010000046.1:0-14409 GCA_048939465.1 Promethearchaeota archaeon
GGCTCTACACCCAATGCCAGGGCAGGCAACCCGTCAGTAACCAGATTTATCCATAATATCTGGATCGCAATAACCGGAAGCGGTAACCCGATTAGTGTTCCGATGAACAATGTCAGGATCTCCCCGAAGTTTGTAGAGATTAGGTAACGCACTACTTTGGATATATTATCATAGATCATTCTCCCCTCTTCAATAGCGGCAACAATTGATGCAAAATTATCGTCTGTCAGTATCATATCCGAAGCTTCTTTTGTAACCTCGGTTCCCGTGATTCCCATTGCCACTCCTATTTCTGCGCTTTTGAGAGCAGGTGCATCATTTACTCCATCCCCTGTCATAGCGACAATCTGCCTCTTTTTCTTAAACGCTTTTACGATTCTCATTTTATGTTTTGGCGAGACCCTGGCAAAAACCGCTACTCTGTCTATAGTTCTTTCCAGTTCTTCATCGCTTATTTCATCCAATTCTACACCTGTAAGAACCAGGTCGCCGTCTCTCATTAAGCTCAGTTCTTTGGCTACGGCCATAGCCGTGATTTTGTGATCGCCGGTGATCATTATGGACCTGATTCCTGCCATCTTAGACAGTCTTAAGGCATCCTTGACCTCCTTTCTTGGTGGATCCATCATCCCGCTTAAACCAACAAAGACAAGATCCTTTTCTACGGTTTCTGATGCAAATTGCGTCATCTTTTTGGGGAGCTTCTTGAAAGCCATTCCCAAGACTCTTAACGCTTTTTCCGCCATTCCCTGATTTATCTGCAGGATCTGCTTCCGTTTTTCTTCAGTCAACTCGTTCATTTGACCGTTTTCATAAATGTGGCTGGAGAGCCCCAGAACTACTTCGACTGCTCCCTTAACGTACGCAACATTATTGCCTTCTGAAGTGCTATGGATAGTCGTCATACGTTTTCTGTCGGAATCAAACGGAATTTCGATTTTCCGCTTAAACTTCTTTTCCAGTTCATCTTTCTGCAAACCTGCCTTAGCCGCAGCTACCAGCAGTGCCCCCTCGGTTGTGTCCCCTATTATCAGCCAGTGACCCTTCTCCTCATCGTATTCCAAGCTTGCATTATTACATAATGAATCTATTCTCAATAAGAGAGAAATACTCTCGTCATTCTTGGGATCAATCTCCTTTCCATCAAGATAGAATTTGCCTTCGGGCTTATAACCCACACCCGTTATCTGATACATCTTATTATTCACATAAATCTCCCTTACAGTCATCTCGTTCTGAGTAAGGGTTCCAGTCTTATCAGAGCAAATCACTGTGGAGCAGCCTAATGTTTCGACTGCTGGTAGTTTCCTTATTATAACATTCCGTTTCACCATTCGCTGAACGCCCAAGGCAAGGGCCATTGTTACAATGGCTGGCAGCCCCTCAGGAATAGCTGCCACTGCTAATCCTACAGCGATAAGAAACATTTCAAAAATGTTTAGTGCTCTCAGTACTCCGGTTAGAAAGACGACACCGCACAGGGCAAGTATGATTATTCCAAGATGCTTGCCCAAGTTGGCAAGCTTAACCTGAAGAGGTGTGGGCTCTCTCTCCGCCACTTGGATCATTTCAGCGATTTGACCAATTTCGGTCTTCATTCCAGTAGCTACTACAACCCCCTTTCCTCTACCGTAGGTCGAAACCGTTCCCATAAAAATCATATTCCCGCGGTCAGCCAGCGGTGTGTTTTCTGGGATAGCATCTATGCCCTTGGATATTGCAAAAGACTCTCCTGTCAAGCTGGATTCATCAACTTTGAGACCGATGACATCGATGAGACGGCTGTCCGCAGGAACTCGGTCTCCAGTCTCTATAACTATTGTATCTCCTGGGACTATTTCTCGGGAAGGAAGTTCTGCCTCTTTGCCATCACGTATTACAATCGTTCTCGGTGTTGTAAGTTCTTTTAACGCCTCTAGTGCTCTTTCTGCTCGATATTCTTGTGTGAAGCCTACAATTGCATTAATAACAACTATAATCCCTATGACTACGGTGTCTATTATTTCTCCCAAGAAGGCGGATATAGCCATCGCAACAAGGAGTATAATTACTAGATAACTCCTAAATTGCTCAAGGAAGATTCTGTAAGGGGATGTTCTTTTCTCTCCCCGTAATTCATTAAACCCGTATTTGACTAGTCGGTCCTTCGCTTCTATTCTGCTTAAGCCCTCCGGTCGGGTACCTAGCGCTTCCATTACTTCTTCCTTTGTCTTGGCATGCCATTTTCCTTCGCTCAAAACCTGTCACATCAAGAAACTCAGATATCGGATTTGGGTTAAAATATTCACGTCCTCTCTTATTTAAATATTAATAAGCGGCCATCAAAAAAGGTCAATGAGCATGAAGTGCTGCTCCTCTAAGCTGATACTTCTGGAGGAGCAGGTAACGGCTCCACCATCTTTCTAACCTCTGCTGGCCAATCTTCGGGATTGAAACCATGTTGTGCTAAAAAGCCTGCAAGCCATCGTGTGGTTCCCAAACCTGTACATCCTGTCCAGATTGGTTCTTTTGTTTCTAACTTGGTTGAGAATCCCTTAACATAATGCTGACCGTGTACATTGCAGGATGCTATCGCCATGCTTTCTTTTTTCTCCGGCGTACTGCGGTAGGGTAGGGTGGCCCTAATCTCATATTTGGGAATATCCGGAAGCTCTATATCACGATCTTCTGCAAATCTACCGACTAGGTAAAACGGATCGTCACCAACTTCGGACCACCACTCCAGCTCCAGTATGTCATCGGCTACTCTCTCTGATTCTTTTAATGTCTGATCACGTATCTCCTCAACCATCTCGGGGGTTCCTGCCCAAACCAGCTCAATTCTCTGAAGCTCAAATACCCTTTCCAGTCCTTTTGCTCCTCCTGCCTCATATCGCCACGTATATCCGGAATGATCCATGAACTTTATTGGCAGCTTATCTCTTCTGATGGTCTTACCCCCAAGGTATTGGTAGAATGGTTCGCATTGTGCTGCTGCGAGTGCATAACCTGGGCTCTTCAGTCCTTTTCTCAGGAGATCATAGGGAATCTTGCGAGTAATGAAGAGCTTTGTTTTCAACTCCTCGAAGAGCTTCGGATCTCTTTCAGGGGATGAGACATAGAACATGCCTTCACAGATCCCCTCTAGATATCTCATCTTATCCATTATCTCTAATGGAATTAGCTTTGGAAATAAGCACTCCTGAAAGCCTAATTTTTCCCCAACTTCTTCTATCAAGATTCCTTCAATTACCCTGAACAGCTTGGCCAATGGAGCGGTGTAGAAATACTGCCCTTTTCCTGGGTATTCTTCAATCCATCCCAGCTCAAAGGCGGTTTGAGTTGGATCGCCTGAGAACTTGGGGACCCGGGGTTTTGATTTTGACACAACTGTTCCAGGAGCCACTTTGGTAGCTCTTTCAATCAGGGAAGGAAGGGCAAATGATTGAACCAGTCTGATTATACGGTCTATCTCGTATTCTCGCAGAACAGACTCATCGAGATCCTTAAACCGAATTACTATGGAATCCGGAGTCACATTGACTTCTGAAACATAAGGTAATGACGGGAGTTCGTCCTCCAGAGGCCTTTCCAATGGAATCTCTATGACGTATTCATCGACAAATATCTTACGCGCACCGATTTTATGCTTGGAGCCAGTTATGGCCGCTACAGCCTTGTGTATTCTGAGTATTGCAGTGTGTGCCCGAACATATCTTCCTGACTCTATAGTCAGACTCAGTTTATCATCCTTGATTCTCCAATTCACGATCCTTGCGGCTTCATCTAATTTGTCCTTGGGAATCCCTTTAGTAAGTAATCTTTTATTGGCCTGTGTGATGAATTCCCTTATATCTGACTCGGCTCTTTCCAGATTGTCACTAAATGCTATATAGCCTTTCAACTTGAATTTCATTCCGTACTCACTCCAATTAATGAATATCCTGAAGCATAGCGAGGAAGAAAGCAGTGCCTAGACATTTCTTCACATGCTTCTTTTTGCGTCGAAGATAAATAATCTATTTCTCGAACATAGGAAAGACGCTTAAAGCTATTATCTGCCCGTGTGATATATCGGGTTGAAGAAACTAGATCCCGCCATCGGTGTTCCAAACAGGTAATGTTGCTGAATTGCGGTGGTTTGCGAGAACACGTTCCGTCTTGGTTTCTACTAGTCTTGTAAATGAGCCCATCATCTAGGGCTGAATCAAAATGAGATGAGACGATTGGCAGTGATACACTCACCTTTCCTCCATGGTGGTAATTACTCAGCAATGATGGATATAAATCTTATCGTCCGCTTCTTCTATTCGGCTTACTTCCTCTATTTAGCCTATATTGATATTCTCTCAGCTAGCCCACTCTTAAGAGCAAAGGTCGCGGTATCTGTAGCCATCTGACTGCGGACTTCTTTTGCTTCTTTAATGAAGGTTCTTAATGACTGCAAAACCCAACCAGTCACACCAACCCATTCTAAGATCAAACGGGTACATAGTAGTCGCTTGTATTTGATTTCCTGGAGTTTTAACCACAACAACTCATTTCGCAGTTTTCTTGTCGCATTCTCATCCAATTGATCAAGAATGAGTCTCGATGTGCTTTTGAATCTCCAGTTCTTTTCTAGCAACAGGCATACGTTTTCTAGAGTTGGTTTTGGCAGTATACTTTTAATCTGCTCATCATCTAGTTTCGGGGCAACAAGTTGACTTGCGAGTTTCATAAGCATCCTCTCCAACATTAATGCCTTGAACCCGTAGACTAAGTATACCGCACCTTGTTTATCTTTAAACAGATCATCCTCCTTTCTCATGAACCACATTTCATTGATGACGTCTATGATAGAATCTTGAGTCCTTACTTTCTTACTTTCTCCGCCAAGGGCAAAAGCTTGACTTATCCCGTCAATTATGGGCTCCCTTTCAGGGAGATAATCAGTTTCTCTACCTAGAAACTTGAGAAGCTGAGCGATTTCGCTTCCAAAATCATAGATAAATGCCCCCCGAATGAATTTCACCTTGTTCAGGTGGTTCTTCAGCCCGTCTTCTGCCTCTTGAGTCTCGAAGTTGAAATTGCCAGCAATCTGATAGAAAATCCTTAGTGCGGTTGATTTTGCGAAAAAGCGGACTGCCTCAATTGACGTCTCTGGCGAGAAGCCATTCCCCCGTGCGAGACTCATTATACTCTTGCCCTTCCCGATAAGGGACTTGTTCACAATAACGTCGTATTTGTTGCCTTTGATCAGATTAGGGTAGTAAAGTCTCTCCTCGTAAATTCTCGTCTTCTTCTCCCTTATGACAATCTGAACGTTGTTGCTTAATGTTACTTGGGATCGTTTTAAGAATCCCTTCTCTTCTATGGTTTTTATACTGAGTTGAGGTAAAGCAATGCCTTTAGTCTCATGGAGGGCATTCAAAAACTCTTGAGTTACGATCTCTGAGCTGATTCTTCCATCACTCAAAAGACTGTATCACCCTCTCTTCGCCATAAGTTGCCTGATTTAATTACAGAATAATAAAGATTATTTATAGGAAAACCAAATAAAGATTATCCTTGTTCTCCTGCCATAAGAGAATAAAATCATTCAATATGGATACTTAAAAACTAGGAATATTAGACTTGTATGAGGTGCTTTGTGCTGGAGGAAGATATTATCGCCGATATAGCTGGAGAAGAGGCTGACGAGGAAGAAGGAGAGATTCTCTATTCAGCAGAGGAACCTTACTTCAAACTTAAGAAACAACTAAGATTGACTACCAAAGGGATAGGGATAATGTTTCCGAGAAAGCGAAGACTCCGCTCTGCTGAAGAAGTCTATTTCAACCTGTTGTGGAAAAATATTAGTTCTTATGAAGTCTTGGAAGTCATTTTCAACTCTGAAAAGGATTCCCGTCCTAGTGATGAAGAACCTCCTAAGGATTTTAGATCAGAGGGGAAAACCGGCGAGTTCTTTGTTTTTGGATTCTCTAAGGATGAAACCTGGTTTGCAATGAATGTTTTTTTCCCCCTCAAAGACAGACCTAAAATTGAGGGGATTATGAGACGGTACGCTGGCCGACCGCCAGTCCCAGGTCTGGCGCACTATGGCAACCTAGCTGTTGTTAAGTATGTTCTTGACCACTGTAATGTTCTTGGAGAATACGAGATTAGTCTAGAGGACTTTATCTACTCTTCTAGGTTAGTGAAGCAAGCCGGGCTTGATCAGCTGTCACTCAAGCTTAAAGGAGATGAACCAAGCCCAGTTTTTAACGTGTGTAGCGAAGGCCTCGGGATTCTCTTTACGAAAGATAATATGATCGGACTGCAGCAAGGCTCAACCTTCTGGCCCTGGAGCAAGATTGAGGAAGTCTTCGAACATAAGGGTGCTATAATTGGCTTCAGATGGAAGGATGAACCTTACAGATTCGGACAGCTGGTTTCAGATGACGATATGAGGACAGAAATCCTCGAAAAATGTAACGAGGCTCTTAACAGATATAACCCGAGGCTACATGCTTGGGACACATTCATTCGACCCAATTCATTTCCTTCAAGATACACTGATACTTGGTTTGCTCTGGAGCCGATGGGATGTAAAGCAAGCAGAGATGGATTTCCTCCAAAGGCTAAGAATGCTCCTAGATCCTAGTCTTGATTAGTTCCGGATGAATTCTCCTCAGGCCCTGTGTATCTCTTCGTAACATAATAATGTGCTATCAGGATTGATGTAACTATCGCTGCGATTAGGCCCCCAATGATAAGATAGACCCATTCTAGCCCACTTGTGCTACCTATTAAGGCAATCAGAATTCCCAGGTAGCCATAGAAGAATGCTCTCGGAAAAGCACCAACGGCGGTTGCAATCAAAAAACTCCTGAACCTCATTTTAGTCAGACCTGCACCGTAAGAGACTGCGTCAAATGGAATTAACGGAACAAGTCGGCCAATCAAAACTGCCCAGCCGCCCCATTTTATGAACCACTCATCAGCGAATCGAATACCTCTTTCTCCTATCAAGCGCAGGGCTATGGGTCTGCCTCCGAGTCTAGAAATATAGAACCCACACAGAGCCCCCGCACACTCTCCTAGTCCTCCAATCAAACCCGTCATTAAAAGCCCAGTCCAGAAACCATAGAGGCTGAAGAATGCTCCCCCTCCAAACATTATTATAGCCTCCGAAGGGATTGGAGCTGCTACGGCCTGTACTATCATGACCGCGAAGAATCCTATTGGGCCGATTATGATAATCAAGTTTATTAGCCAGTCTACCGCCACACTTGCAGCATTGACTATGGCATCAAGAATAGTCTGTCCTCCCCCTCCAACTAGAACGGGCATCGAAATTGCAGTAGCTATTAGCCCTAATATAATACAGAAGTAGGCGAAATTAATACGTCGAGAGAGTTTTGTAAGTCCCCCAACTGTTAGGAAACCTATAGCAAATGCCACCAAAATCATAATCAGAAGTGTAACCAAAGACAGTTCAGCAGAAGTGGGAACGCCATACACGGTGTAGTCCAAGATAACTCCGGCAAGAACGGCCGGTACGCTCATCATGAAGCTAAGTTTTAAGCTTTCGCTCTGGCCGTAACCTCTCCACAGCAAGGCAGCTATTGTAAATCCTGATCTGCTAATTCCTGGAAGAATGGTAAGTCCTTGAACCAGTCCGATTATAAACGCATCCTTCCAGGACATATCAGAAATACGCCTATCGCCGAACATTCTTCTTGATATTAGAAGAGCTATTCCTGTTATTATTAGCCCCACTCCCACCACAAGCATGGCGAAGTCCCCATAGACAGGGTTAAAAGAATTCATTATTAGAAGGTAAAGCGGTACGCCTAGGATTCCTGTGGCTATTGTTGATATCAGAAGAAACTGTCTTAGTTTTGAAGACTCTTCCGTGGTACCCTTAATCACCCCTAGAAAATCACTTCTATAGAAAACAGCAACGGCACCTACGGTTCCAATGTGAAGCCACAATGCAATTGAAACGGCCATTGCGGGATCAATCCCCAGAAACGAGGTAAGGAGTAAGACTGACTGCCCCTCCGAGGATATCGGAAGCCATTCTATTAAACCCTGTAGAATGGCTAAAAGGAGAAATGCCCACAAGGTCTTATCCTTCCAACAAGGTTGTCCTAAACCCTCGTTAAGTTCCACAGTCATTTAAAAAGGTTCTCATGATTTACGAACGAAGAGTTTATAAGAATAAGGAAATAAATCGTCTTCGGTATTCAATCATGAATCCCCTAATCGTTGGGTGAGATGCGTGACAATAAATCCAGAAACAACAAGAAATCAAGAGAGACAAGCTCTGTACACATCTCAAGACCATGTGAGGCTTGTGTTAATGGCAATAAAGGAATTCGGCCTCCTCATCGATGATTGGATCAGCAGAGGAATAGACGAAGCAAAAGAAAGAATAGGCAGGATTTCTGAGTTGGAGCAAGAGGCAAATAGCATCAAATGGTCTTTGCTAAGTCAGCTGTCACAATCGACCACTCTTCTTCAGCGAGAAGATTTAATGAGACTGGTAATGTCTGTGGATCGAATTGCTGACATTGTGGAGGGAGCAGGATTTCGTGTGATAGCGCTAGGCCCTCAGGTGCCTCCAGATGATGTTTGCAATGGCATTAAATCCATGGTAGATGTACTAATCAAGTCGGCTGAAAGCCTGAGAGAATCCATATTCATACTAAGCCAAAATGCAGACAGGGCGACATATGTCGCCAAAAAGGTGGATGAGGCCGAAGAGGAGGTAGACGTTATCCAGAGGCGACTCATTCAGGAAAATTATGATGCTATCAAAGACATAAAATTATTGCTCAAGACCAATGCGTTAATCTATGAGATAGAGGACACTACCGATCGAATTAAAGATGCGGCAGATGCAGTTAGAGTGCTTTCGATGGCCTTGCGCACTTAGCCCATCTACTCTCATGCATCAGACGTTGTTTTTGGCAGGTGAATACTGAAGAAAAGAGAAGAATCAAGGATGACTAGCATGGAAGAGACTCAAGGGCGCTCGGGAAAGACGGAGGAAGAGAAGGAGACTGTGGAGATTCCAATAAAGGCTGAGTTGGTCAAGAACAGTGTTGTAGTATGGGATCCAATAGCGGGATCATCCCTCTATAAACACGGTTTCTACGGAAAACCTGTAGGCATAAGAAAGCCAAAGATACCGGAATTCAACCGTCCGCTTGAGTTGTCCCTCCTTGAGGCCACCTACCTGCTTGAAAAGAAGAGAATAACATTGACTGATATGAAAACTGGCTCGTCGATGAACATAAAGAAGCTTATGAAAAAGGCTGAGGAATTACACGATCAATTTAATGACAAATATGCTGTTTATAAGGACCTTAGGAACCGCGGACACATTGTTAGGCCGGGGCTGAAATTTGGCGCTGATTTTGGGGTTTATGAACACGGTCCAGGTATAGATCATTCTCCATTTATTGTCCACGTACTATCCAAAGGTAGCAAGATTGCTGCAATAGAAATGGTGCGTGCTGGAAGACTGGCAACAACTGTTCGAAAGAAGTTCATAGTGGCCACCATCTCCACTACTGGCGAACCCAGATATTACGCCTTCACATGGTTTAAACCATGATTACTTAGGTCCGAATAATGTTTTTAAGCATATTTCAGAATAATCCTGATAGTGAGAGTCGGAGGAATTTGCTTGTCCGAAAATATACAGAGGATCTGCAGTTTCCTTGAAAAAGCATGGGGTACTACTTCCATAATTGCCGTTACAGCAGATTATGTGTACTGTCTTTCCTTTGATTCCGAAGAAGGTGTGTGGAAAGAAGCATCTTATATGTTTAAAGAGAAGGATCTTCAAATGCGCAATCTTTCTCCGGATAGGGCTTTGCTGTACCTGATCGAAGAACTGACTAAAGGAATATCTCAATATGCGAAACCTCTAAGCGAAGTTATTATAACGGAAAAGGCAAAGCTAGACGAGTTGATCGGCAAAATAAAGCAGTGAGAATACAGACAAACTGCAAAAAATGTCAAAGTTTATCAATTGGTTTCTTCAAATTCTTAATGAAACTCTTATGGAAGAGGCATAGCAATGGACGAAATAGTATGCCCGAATTGCGGAAGAGCGGTTCCCCAATTCCACAAGTTCTGCCAGTACTGTGGTGCAGCTCTCCCTCAAGATCCTGTCCTGTCCTTATTGAGACCTCCGGACTACGGAGAATTCCTTCCGGAAAAAATAAGGGAGCAGCTAGAATTCCGGGGACAACTAGCTGAGCTAAAAGATGAGAAGTATAAATGCTATGAGAGAGTCAAAAGACTCGAAAGAGATCTTTCTGGCGGTAAGAAGTCATTACCCGAAATCGAGACCGAGCTTAAGAAATTGAAAGAGCGTATAAAGAAGATTAAAGCTGCTGAGAAAAATCTAACCGAATCAATTGAGAAGCTTCCATTTGAGGAGATGCTTAATCGAAAGAAAACCATTAAGGAACGCATGAAGAAACTCGACGAGATTCTTGAGGCTGGAAGAATAACTGAAGATGTCTATCACAAATTAAGAAGAGAATTCAAAACAGAACTGGAGGTTGTGGAGGGGCAATTCTCTGATTATGATAATCAGATTAAGCATTGGCTGAGTAAATTCAAGTCAGACATAAAGGAAAGCAAAGACGAGCTGAATGTTTTATACGCGAGATACGAAATTGGTCAAATAAGTGAAAAGGATTATTCTAAAAAGAAAGACGAATTAGAAAAGGAATTGAAAAGCGCAAAGCGATGTTTTTCTATATTAAAATCCGAGTCATCAGTTCTCAAACCGAGCAAAAACAAATGAGTTTTTATAGAGAGTTGATGAGACTTGCCCGTCGTCTCTTCTAAAAAAATCTGCACTCCAACGTGTAAATTCTTTAAGTGTGCACAGCACGCGATTACAATAAGAGAGGGTAGAAGAGAAGAACAGACTATCGCGTGCCGGTTCATACCTGGGGAAGATCTCTGTCAAGGTCCGAAGTGTAATTTTGCATATTGCGTGAAACGAAAGCTTAGGCCCGATTTGACATGCGGTCTCAGTCTGCCCAAGGAGAAACCTCTACATGTAGAAAAAAAGGAAGAATGGAGGAAACCAATACCTATTAAGGGAAAGGTCTTGAAACGAATAAAGGAAGAAGATCTTTACTATTAGTAACTTCTCGTTTTCGAAATTCAAGCCCTAACCTCAAGGGACTAACGCATTTGCCGGCAAATACTCTTGGTCAAAATCCAAAATTCATATTGGCAGTCATACCAAACGCTAAAATACTATAACTTGTTATACCTCCAGCCAATCAAACGAGGAGAACGTAAGAGTGATGAGACCGCAAGTTATTGCTGTAATTGTTCTCTCCATTGGATTAGCTCTAATTGCTGCAGGTCTTACTCTGGGACAGCAATCCATAATAGACGCATTAATGAGAGTTTTTAATGCAGAGATACTTGCGGGAGTTCCTTGGTGAGAATGTATGGCATCAAGAAGACCTTCCAAAATCAGGGTTGTCAGATTTGCGACTCAATTAACATCATTCATATTGCTAAATGCGGCTCTTATAGGTGTTGTTTTTAACCTTGTGGTACCGTTCTTGCATCCTTTCTCGTCCCCTTTAACCAATGCAGGAGGGGCTTTTGAACTGCTGCTGAAGCTTTCAGTTGACCTTGTCTTTCCTTTCATTCCTCTGGCTGTCTTTCTAATAATTGCAGCTGTTTTTGGGCGGGCTTTCTGCGGCTGGGCCTGTCCATTTGGCTTTATTCAGGATTTGATTGGAATGATCCCAACTAAAAAACGTAATCCGTCCAAAAAGACTGAAAAAAGCCTTTCTGAAATAAAATTCGTTATACTTGGGATTTTGATAATTCTTACCATCTGGGTAGTTATCTCCAAAATTCAGGGAGCTGAGGCCATAATTCTCCAAGCTCTTGGACCTTTCGCAGAAAGTCCTTTTGAGCCCCTCTCTCCCGTAACGACGCTCTTTTCCTTAATCCCTTGGATGATAATTCAAGGAACCATTGCTGAAATACTCTCAGGGAACATTTTGCTTTGGATGCGGCTTGTGATTTTGGCAGGAGTTCTTATTCTGGTACTTTATGTCCCTCGTGCTTGGTGCAGGTGGTTCTGCCCCGCTGGAGCTATTCTAGGGATATTTAGCAAGAACAGTTTCTTAGGAATAAAAAGAAAGATCACTAAATGCACGACTGAGAAATGCAGGAGAGAGTGCGAAGCTAAGTGTCCCATGGCCATAAGAATAATCCAAGAACCCTGGAAGAGAATACGCCATCATAATTGCATACTATGTCTTAACTGTAAAGCATGTCCGGAAGATGCAATCGAGATGGCTGCACCATAGCAGGCTATAGAGCTTTCATCACCTGTTCGTGATAGTGCGGTCCGTAGCTTAAAACGATCTGGTGAAAGCTTCTTTTTGGAACAGAGACTTTTTCTAAGCTCCCCTCTACAAGAACTCTTTCTCCAGTTCTGGCCTGCATTCTAAATTCCTCGACAAAAGAGACTATTCGAATTATGCTTCCTGACCCGATCCCACTTAGAGTCCTCTCTACCTCAATTGGATAGATTGATGGCATGAAATAAGATTGGTCTTCGGCCAAGATTTTGGCAATGCACCTAACCCGCCCTACTTTTTCGATTGACATACTCTTCGGTTCTCTTTCGATTTCATTCCAATTTCGTATGGGCTCAAATTCAACCTTTATCTGTCTTCCGAGTGATTTGGAATTATATATTGCCCATATCAGTTTTCTTTTTTCATGCCACACGTATTCTTCGGGGGAATAATTCTTAAACATCCAGTGGCTGCTTGAACTGGGCTTTGCAGGACCTCCAAACTCATTTCTCAGATTAGATCCCTTTTCAGCATAGAAATCTTTCAACACTTCCAGAAGCGCATTAAGTCCTTTTCTTCCGTAGATAACGAAATCCAAATCGCTGTATAAAACATGATAAAAATTATGCAAAATCGAACCAAAAACGCCAAAGTCTGTACTTCTGAGATTAGATCGATCAAAAATCATATCAAGCAATTCAACCCCGGAGCTGACGAGTAGATCTCTTTCGTTTCCCATTAGCAGTTCTTGGAGCTTATCATTTGGTCTTCTCAACTCTGAAATCTGATCTTCTTTAATTCCAACAATATATTTCTGTAGGGGGCCGTAATAGACCTGATATTGAGGATAACTGTCCTTTATGAATTGAAGCCCTTCATCGGAATAAAACTTGTAGTAAATACTTCCCGATTTCCGGTCTTTTCTAAGAGCTCGCGTATCATCACTACGGTAAATTCGTTCACTTGCATACTCTGCATCGCATATGGCCGCGTTTGGCGGGTGGGAGTAACCGTATACTCGAAGAATTATGCCCTCTTTCGTGACCGGAGCATCTCTATCCCTTAGTCCAGGATTTCTGGCCAAATATATTCCTCCCCGAGGCTCGAACCTACAACCACTCTATATGTTATCTCCTTGCCTTCTGCTCTTTCCAACATTCCTTGAACCTCTATTCTATCTCCTGCTCCAGCAATATCTCTATATTCTCCTATCATCGAGACCACGGTTTTCGGTATATTTTCAATTTCAGATGACCTATTAAGGGGGATGTAATCCTCAATATAATATTTCGCAGGTCTAAACATGGCCTCATTGGCATTGATGACTCTGCACGAGAATTTCAGGGTTTTCATTGGTCTGTACAAAGTGGCACCGTACTGGCCGGAGATTTCCTCGATTTTGCGAGTTGCATTGAATACAAATTCTTTTTCCTCATAGAATCCTCTATTGCATCGAATTCTTTCAATCGGACTGTTCCTGGACAGAACAACAGACCCCTCCTCCTCCAGCTCGGTTACAGACTTCTTCACTTTTCCGAAACTCTTCGCTCCGTAAACTGATATATCGATATCGCTCTTCTCAGTATGCATGCCCAAGGATATCGAGCCATGAATCCCAAAATCCTCAATACTTACTCCTGATTCGCCAGATAATAGCTCGATGAGATCGATAGCCTTTCGTTCCAGAGGGTCAAAGGTCCTTTTATTCATCAGATATTTAAGGCGTTGAGACGGGAAAAAGACCTTTTTTATGAGGTCTCTGGGAACTACAATTACTGGTTTCCCTATGACATCATCTTCATACGAATACCTGGGAGATATGTTTTTCAGCCCCTCAATTACTTCCGAATATGTTTTGGGGGAATACAACTCTGAAGGTCTGGTGAGAGGTATTCCCTGAAAATTCCACTTATATTTCAGCCATGAAATCCTAAAATACTCTTTATACTTATTTGGAACGTACTTCAGAAAAGCTATTGTGTTTGCTTGCGGGTGCACATACCCGAAAGCGTAGAAAATAAGATTATGCTTCGAGACTATTGCATCCCCGTCTCTTATTAATTCCGTCAATTCTGTCTCCCCTAAGTCAATGTCTCAA
>JBHLPL010000047.1:0-14129 GCA_048939465.1 Promethearchaeota archaeon
ATCGTGACCTGGTGCAAGCTCTCAGGAACAAGAGACCAAAAATCCCACCACATTGTGGTCGACCTAAGATTGTTTTGTGGAAGGCGCTTTTGTGTATGGATGAAGTCCATAAATTTCATCGGATCGCGTACAAAGAACACGGGTGTGTTGTTGCCAACCAAATCCCAGTTGCCGTCTTCGGTGTAGAATTTTATAGCGAATCCTCTAACGTCGCGTACGGTATCGGCTGATCCTCTTTCACCGGCAACAGTAGAGAAGCGAAGGAATACATCGGTCTTCTTACCGACTTTTGAAAAAGGTTTGGCTTTTGTGTAGCGTGTGATATCGTTGGTCACAGTAAAAGTGCCATGTGCTCCTGCTCCCTTAGCATGGACAACACGTTCAGGAATACGCTCCCGATTAAAATGCGCCATTTTTTCAAAAAGGGCAAAATCTTGTACCAAGAGCGGGCCACGTGGCCCAGCAGTAAGGGAATTCTGATTATCACTGACGGGGACGCCGGATGCGGTAGTCAAAGTCTTTTCTTCAGTCTTCTTTGTTTTCTCTTTCTTCAGGTTACTCGTTTTATTTCCCTCCTTTGGATTTAATCTAACAGACATTAGTTTATTTATATATTAACTAGGTTACCTAAAAATCCTCGATACTACAATTCTAGAGTGAATTCTAAATAGAACTAACTTCTATTTAAATTTTATCCGAAATACTTTATATCTTACTTTGCCTAATGGAACCGCATGAAAGAGAAGTTGAAGAAGCATGGGCTGAGGGTCACTCCACAAAGACTTGAGTTAATAAGAATACTCAAAGAGCAGGGAAGACATCACCCGTCATTTAACGATATCTGCAATGCTATAAAGAGCAAGTATCCGAATATAAGCCGGTCCACAATACTCAACAATCTAAAAGAAATGACCAAACTGGATCTTATCAGTAGCTTTAGCCATAAAGGAGAGACCCGCTACGAGATGAATCCAGAACTCCATATAAATTTGGTGGCGCCAGATGGCACAATAAAAGACATCAAAGATGAAGAGATTCTGAAACATCTGGACAAGATAGTGAGATTAATAAACGAGAAAGAAAGACCGATTAAAAGCCTACTAATCTTGGCTGAATAAGATAGTCCACGCCTCGGAAAGCCTAATTCTTTCGAGAAGGAGTTGTGGAAACAAACTCAATGCGTACTAAGGATTTTTTGAATGGCGTGAGGTAACTCTTCACCAGTGGCGTTGTAAAGAGTAAAAGCCCTACAATTGTTCAGCTCTAATAACCTCTTCACGGATATTCTAATTGCATGTGGTGAGCTATCGATACCAATCCATCTTCTGTTCAGATTTTCAGATGCAACTAATGTTGTTCCTGACCCAGAAAATGCATCAAGTACAATATCCCCAGGATCAGAAGAAGTCTGAACAATCACCTCGAGCATTTCTAAGCTCTTTTCGGTCGGATACGATGGGTATTGGGGGTCTTTAAATTCCCAAATGTCCTGTCTTTTTTTCCCTCGTTTGACATATTCGTCTGCAAATATCTTTTTGCGAGGAACTCCTCTGCTTGACCACTCTATCAACCCGTTTCTGTCTAACTCCTCTAATACTTCCGGAGGATACCTCCAGTGCCTTCCCTTGGGAGGTGATACTTCCCTCCAAGGTTGACCAGTAGCCCCATTCTTTGTTTCACCTGGAGCATGAAGAGGATTGGTCGTGTACCTCCTCCCACCTTCATCAAGTCTAGGAAACAGTCGGTGAATTTCCTCCTCTGTGAATGGTGCTCTCTGATCATTCCATAAGTATTCGTCTGTCTTTGAGTAGAATAGAATCATATCTTTTATGTTCCCGTATGCTCGTCTAGGGAAATTCTTGGGATTACATTTTATTCTTGTAATATCATTTATGAAGTGTTCTTTACCGAAAACCTCATCCATTATGACTTTTACGTAGTGTCCAACCCTACAATCAATATGAACATAGATTGAACCATCCTCTGAAAGAATTTCTCTCATTAGAATTAGTCGTCTTCTCAGAAACTCGAAATACTCACCTCCGTGGATTTTATCTTCATAGGCGATCTCATCCTTGGCGCCAGAACTTATCGTTGCAGCTCTTGATTCGCCCAACCTGAATTGATGAGTTGTCGAGAAGGGAGGGTCTATGTAAATCAATTTAACTGATCCTTTGATACTGGCATTTCCCATTAGCTTCTCCATAGCCGGTAAGCAATCTCCAAAAATGAGCATTCCAGCTCGTTCATTATCCGATGTTTGAGCTTTTCCCAGCTCTCTTACTTCCTCTAAGTTGACTACAGGTATTTCATATGTGATATTTCTCCCCCCGATTCTCTATCAGGATATGCTTGTTTGCATCCGTGTTTCATCTACTTCGCCCTAGAGCTCTTTTGTATCTTACCGACTCGATAGCTAGTTTCTCTTCAGATTGGTTCAATTTTATGCGTTAAAGCGATTCTCCATCTTGAAGCTTTCTGTCGTTAACGTATTAATAATTCTTTTAATCCTTCCTTAGACCTGTCAGTGTTTGAGACAATTGCTGTAGCATAAACAGAAAATTACCAATATCTCTCGCTCAATGTGAAATTAGAACATATGTTCTAATGAAGGACTTAGCTTTCCAGCTCTAGCTAATCGCAGTGTTCCAATAAGGGTCTTGGATTTTGATATTTATGTAGACAAGGTAGTATTCTGCGACCTATAGACAAGGTATATGCCCAAAATCATCATTAATCCAACAGAAATCTGAATCAAGCTTATGGTTTCTCCAAGGAACAAGAACGCGAATATTACGCCAAACATTGTTGAGGTAGAAAAAATGACTCCTGTTTTTGACACCCCGATTTCTCGTAATGCAAGAAGAAAGAGAATCAACGAGAATCCGATGCCGAGTGTACCCACAATGAAAAGATATGGAAGAGACAGAAGGGTGATTCCCCAGCCGATTCCTAACGGAAGGGAGGAGAGTAGCAAAATACTTCCCCCCAATGAGCATTTAATAGCCGTTATTTGAATAAGATTCTCCTGAATAGAGATTTTTCTGCTCAGATTATTATCAATGCCCCAAAACAAGCACGCCAATAGAATCAACATATTACCTAATAGCCCTTCACTGAGATCTATCTGAAAAAGACTCCCATGAACCGTCAATATGAATGAACCAAGTATCAATATCCCAATACCGGTGTAATCCTTTTTGAGTAATCTTTCACCTAAAAAGGCGAATGCAATTAGAATTGTAAACAGTGTTTCAGTATTGAGAAGCAAGGAGGAGTTTGCAGCCGTAGTATTGGCCAGTCCATAATTGAAGAATAAAGGAGCAAGTATTGAGCCAAACAGTGTTATCGCTAGAAGTAACATATAGTCTCTTCTAGTCATAGATTCCTCACTCTTTGAAGGAGTCTCAAGCAAAGCCAGAATCTTTTTTCTTGCTGGTGTGAAATTGATGACTAATAACGTTGTCCCAGCGGTAAAATAAGTCAAACCGGCCACAACTAGAGGATCCACATCAACAAGAAGAATTTTGTTCAGGGACGCAACAAGCCCAAATAGCACTGCAGATAGAAGTGCTCCAACATATCCCCAATGATGACTCATTTGTTAACGCCCCTTCTTTCAAAGTTTAAGGTTCAAGGAATAAATAGGTTTGGCTTCAAGCCTCATTATTCAGAGATATCCAACGAATGTGCTGAATAATATTTATGAATGCACGGTTAACTGTTTATCATATCTTAGTAATATGTTATGGTCAAAATCAGATTGACTATTTAGCTCAGGACGGATATCAATGAGTGAAGATTTACTCTTTCGTATTCTCTTGATCCTGCTTTTTGGGATATTTGCCAGCATTAGGATCTTTTATAGAACCAGAAGCTCTGCACCCGCGCAAAAAGGGGCCAAACAGAGAGAGGGGATCAAGAAGATTGGTGGGTGGGCAGGAATCGTCCTATCTTTCGGCATTATAGGCATGCTGATTTCGGTTATCCTCTACCTTCTTGCACCAGCATGGTTTTTATGGTCACAACTTCCACTGCCAACTGTGATACGGGCGATTGGAGTTCTGACTTTAATCAGCTCACTCCCGATTCTTATCTGGACCCATCGGACCCTTGGAAAATACTATGCTGCGGTTTTGGAGCTTAAAGAGAAACACACACTAATTACCAGCGGACCTTATTCACGAATTCGACACCCCATGTATACCGTATTCATCATATTCACAATATCCTTAGCACTAATAAGCTCAAATCTGTTCGTTATAGTCTTCTCTATCTTCGTCATCATTCCATTCCCATCAATAGCCAAACAAGAAGAACAGATGCTACTTGGTTTATTTGGGGATGAATACCGTGATTATATGAGGCAAACAAACCGATTCTTCCCGCTGAAACGCCGACAAAAGGAAACCGAGTTGAAAAGGTGAAAGAATATGAAGAGAAAATATCTTACAGTCAAAGAATAAGTCATAAGTATAGACTTAATGTAGATTGTGTTGATTTTTCATCTTCAAACAGCGAGTTTATGCTCATTTCGATTATTTCTAGACGATGGCTTAGATACTGTGGCAAATCATACTTCTGAATTATCTCTTTGGCAATTGAGAGATATTTTTTGATTCCTCCCTGGTAGACTGTGGGTACTATCTTTCCTTTGCACCTAGGACAGTGTCCGACTAGAGGTATCCTCCTAAATTTCGAGTTGCAGGACATACATCGGAACTGTTGTTTGGTGAATTTGACTAGATTCCCGACCATATCAGGAATGAAGTGAGATGTGATAACGCGTTCTGCTACATCCTTTAGGTCGACCGCACGGATTTTTTCGGCTATTTTGAGTTGAGCTCGCACTTTTTCTGCCATTGTTTTGAACCGTTTGTATGCAGTTGCGCTCGGCCCACTGCTGATGCTCGTAGTGTTGTGGGAGAAGTTGAAGCCCTCGTACTGCTGGGGGGTGTTCAGTCTGTGCGATACTAGATCTATTAAGGGTTCGGCGTCCTTTGGGTTGCTGATTTTCATGGTTTTTTCGTAGAATTCTAAGGGGTAGGAAGAGGCGGTGTCCATGTTGTGAGCCTCGTCATCGATTTCGAGAGGATTTATTTTAGTGGAAATGACGAGGGGGGCGTCCATCATTCCTCCTCGTTTCTCGGGTAAATAATAACGTGAGAAGTTTAAAAGGGCGTCTAGGACCAGTATCAAGGAGTCTTCGTCCCCGTCACATTGCTTAGTTAAAAGGTTATTCATTAACATATTATGTGAATCAATTCGACCTTCTTTTGGTATTTCTACTTCTAGGCAATAAGAGGGCTGTTCTAAGATTGAGTGCTTAAGGCTTTTTATTTGATCAATAATTACTTTTTCGCCAACTCTCCATAGCTTGCTTGTCTTTGGTAATCCTTTTTTAATTAGAATACGTAGTGATTCAGCCTTGGATTTCTTGGTCAGCTTCAGATGTTCTAAAAGCAATTCATTCTCTAAACCTTGAATATTGACATGGAATAGACTTGAATTCTCTTTAGGCTTTTTACCCAGTTCTCTGTACCTTTCTAATACTTTCTTGCCATACCTAGCTCCCTTTTGGTGAGATATTCTAGTAAAGATTCCTAGTCCGCAAAGGAAAAGGCAGTAATCATGTGCAAGCTTCTCATTTGCAGTATAGATTGTAATCCTTCGACTGCGGTGAATTACAGATCCGTCTCCATCTATCAGAGAAGAAAGAAACTCAAACTTTAGATTCAAAGGAAGAGTGTAAACAAATCCTGGAATGCGCTTAGTATGAGCATTAGTTCCTGCATTCCAGGCATAAGATATAAGATAGCTGTGTATTCGACTAGAGTGTACTAGTTGCTTATTATCCCTCGAATAGTAAGGTTCAGATCCGAAAAGAGTTTTGATGAGACTTCTAACATGAGCTCGAAGCTCAGGATCAGGTAGACTAAAATTCGTCTGATAGCACCCATAACAGTCCCTTGAATAGCCTTCAGAAATATAGTATCCAAGCAAACGGAGAAGATCCGTTGTAAAAGGAATGTACGGAGAGACTGTCTTATCATCACGAGCCATGCCCAGCCGGGCTGTTTTCGGTATTTCATCCCAGTCAAACACTTCTTCTTTCCAGAGGACCTCAAGATGGCTAAGCGGTATAGATTCATACCAGCTACTATTGAAGGGTTTGCGATACGGTTTTTCGGGAAGTTTTGGCGAAAAATGTTTTCCTATGATTAGCGAAATTTGCCGTTTGGTAAGTTTTTCATCCTTTTGCAGTTCAAGGATGTACTTTCGAAGCTTCTTCCTAATCCAGTCGCCTGCGCCTCGAAGACGTACCTGGTGTTTAAATTTCCGGAATTTGAGCGTATCGGGCAGTTTTGTAGATAGTTCCTTCAGGACGTTTACGTGATCTGGAGGCCGAATTTCAGGAATAGGCAGACTCGTAAGCGTCGGTATAAGATTGCCAGGCTCTAGAAATGCAGCCTTTCTACCTTCAAATTTCTCAGTCTGTGGATTATAGACGAGCGCCATATGTTCTGGTGTCATCTTGAGCTTACGACCGGTGGCGGTGGTGATGGAGATCCACCGATTGTGTGTTCCTCTTATCCAGTGTCTAATAGGCTGGAGGATCGGCTCACCCGTCTCCGGACTGAGGCTTATGGCACGGTACTCCTGATTCAGATTCTCAACAGCCACGGTGCCAAAATCATCAACTACGGTTCGTTTTGCACCGTTCTGCAGAGCATTTTCCACGAAATACCCGATCGGCTTCGAAACTACTTCTCCAGTTTCCGCATTATATACAGGGAGCGCCTCGCCCCCGGCAACGCAATTCCGCCTCTTGGCAGCATGCCAGTACGGATGAGCATAACACACATTGGTCCTCGTAAACCCAACGATCCGCCCGATAATACCTGCCGACGTGTGAGGCGCCAACCCGATAACAAGATGCCCGATCAAATCCTCTTCATTCTTCACACCGTAGTGGGCATCCATTCCATACACTCTCGTGAGAAGATCGTCAACATACTTTGCGACCTTCACCAAATACCGGGCACATTTCTCCGGCACAACTATGTCTTGAGGTTTCAGTTCCAGTATTTGATCCGGTTTTTCCAAAGATTCGCCTTTGTGGTCCTCTAAATATCCCAACTCCTTTAGCTTTTCAACCGGAGTATTAACCTCACCGGGAACAAAATGTGTCAAAGGCGCATCTGTCGCATCAAAACGAACGGTTCCATCCTTGTAGACAAAAATATCGTGCTTTGCACGCAAGATACCTTTTTCGAGGGGTTCTGGGACCTTAAATTCACTAGTTAGACCCCTTACGCCTTTTACCGCAATGCCTTTTAACGCGATTTCTGATTTGGGAATCTTCATTCTTTTTAGCGCATTGTCAAACAACTTGGCGATGTTTATGTCTGTCTTTCCAAACGGTCTTGTCATCCCTCCACAAGCAGGACATTTCTCATCATCTGAGGGGGTGGCACAGTTCACACATACTCTCTTTGCTATTGTGTCAATGTTACAGATAGGGCATTTGACAGTAAATCCTGTTTTCCCGCACCTTGGACATTTTCGATATGCTAAATCCACTTCTATGGTAGGCCGTTTCTTTGTCGCGTTCAATATGTCTCTTGACTTACCACCCGCAAAACCTATAGGAAATAAAGAATGTATTGGGGGGGACATTTTCCTTTCCTTGGCTTTCTCAGGTCGGCCCATTCGCGCTCCGACATATATTGGGGCCTTTGCTCGTATTTTTACTCGAGAGATGGCATTCAATACTTCTAAGGTACTCTTATCTGAAGACATTTCAGCAAAAAAAGCATCCTTCTCGGCATCTTCTGGCGCTAAGCTTTCAACAAGAGACGGAGCATGCGAAGAAATAACTATGAGACCGTTTTCAACTTGGTGCGGGATGCAGATCTTCTCCAAAATCTCTTTTACTTCAGCACTCAGTTTCATGCGAACGCTAACAGGCATCCCATCTTCTCTCTGAATTTCACTTTCACGCAGATATTTTCGTAGTCTTTCAAGTTCTTTGATAGTTATGTCATGCCAATGATAGGTGAAATCCGGGTGTAAGGGGATATCTAACTTGTGAGAAATCTTTATGCTTTCGACGGCTGTAGGCTTGTTGTGTAAAGGAGACTGGAGAATGTCTCTTAACCGGGATACATCGATTACCTCACTCAATTGGGAAATATCTTCATTAAACTCATTCTTGATCTGATAAGCAACCTCTTCTACCCATATTTCTTCACAATATCCAGAAGGAATTAATGGGTGATTGTTCTCCAGGAATTCACCAAAAGCCACCAGTAAATCGCCTAAGAATAGAATTTTGCTGATTTCCTTCTTGAAGGACCTTGCTTCACCTATGGAATTGATTTTGACAACATCACCGTTCCTTAAACGTACTATTGGGCCCTCTATGCTATCCACGGGAAGCACTATGGCGCCTTTTCCAGGATGCTCCGTTCTAATATGAGTGCCCGGAGCAAGAAAACCTTCCAGAGTAATCATTGTCGCCGGATTGATTCCAACTGCAGCCAGTCCTGTATTTCTAGACCGTCCATATCTTATGCGAAACCCACCAACTTCTGCGGGGTGCGAAAAAACCGGGCGCCCAGCTATTACGTCGGCCATGTATTTCCTATCCGGCAAGACTCGCGGGAGATCCTCTTGCGAAACGGCATCTTCCTCTTTTTTCCACCTCTCTAGATCAGCAAGCCAGTCCCACCCACCGATGCCAATTGTCTCCACAATCCTTAGAAGCTTCGGCGCTTTTGCAATCATACCATCATTCAATACAAGTACCGCTCCGCCGCGTATTTGATTCGTTTCGACTCTCTTAAGATCTCTATGAGAAGAGACCTCTACACGCTCGGTCGCCTCCCCCGTTATTTCCACCGGGATGTTCTTAAGAGCAATCTCTCTTTCTTGACGCGTTGCAGGATACTGAAGGTTCATGATCTTGTCATAAGTCTCGACCTCTTCAATGAATCGATCAATCTCCTCTTCAGTCGGCTTATATCTGTCCAATCTAAGCTTCTTACGTACAAAGTCACCCACCAGTACAGTTTGAGCGGTTTCTGTTCCCCCAGCAGCCCGTATGGGTCCTGAAAAATAAACTGCAAGATACCTTGATCCGTCGAAGTTTGTTTTGATCTTGACATAAGCGATACCCTCTATTGGCCCGGCAGTTATCCCTTCAGTTAGGATTGCCAGAGCGGCCCTAATAGCCATATCAGCAGCCTTCTCATCGTTCATTCTTCCGAATTTCCCATGTACTATCTCTTCGGCGATTTTGAAGGCAATCTCTTCTCGAGGGATAGACTCAGTCAATTCTCTTATTCTTTCGGCAACTCCTTTTGGGCCTATTAGCCCTTCCACACGAGCTGCCACATCTTCTGCAGGATGTATTTCGGGCTCTGTTTCAGGGTCGATGCCAAGTTTGCGTGCTTTCTTGGCAATTTCATAGAGACTATAAATCTCTTCTTTAATCGAGTCGAAGTATTGCTGGATGGAGTCACTTGCGTTTGGCAACATAAGAAGCTCCTAAAACTCTTTTCCCCCTTTTCGCTTCTTCAGAGTATACTCTACAAAGTAAAACTGTGTTCCACTCTTTCGTAGGTTTCTTTGAATTCCTATAGTCCCTATTAGCTATGTACTCCCTTTTCTCAATACAATTGCTGCAAATAGAGTGTCTCGGGTCCATAGGTCCGTCACAGCTGCCACAGTGAAGGATTAACACTTCTCCCAGATTTCCTAATTTGGACCAAAGGTATTCGTTCTCATCATATTTCGGCGAGAAACTGGGCCAGATATCATAAAGATCCCTATTTTCTAGGGTTTCTTTCAATTCGGTAAAGAATTTTTCGAAGGATGTCATGATTATCTCCCCCGGATAAGAGTACGGGCTCTAGCCTTGAAGCTTTTTTACCATTACTCGTTGTATCCACCTGATTGTGTCCTTCAAAGGCTTGATTTTTGATTCTTCAGTTCCGTACTTGGTCTTAATATCTACTTCTCTAATCTTAAATCCCTTTTTGTGAGCATCAATCAGGATTTCGGTCTCTGCAGCGAATTTTGAGTCTGTGTAACCTAGTTTTTTCAGCGTTTTAACCCTAAAAGCTCGAAAACCAGATTGAGAATCAGTAAGTGGTATTCCAAAGAATACTCTGAGGATATTGGTCGTCAGAGTGTTACTAATAACACGGTGACCTGGCATTTTACGTCCAACAGTGACCTCCTTCAAAAAGCGAGAACCCACTACGATATCTACATTCTCCTGTTTCAATACTTTTAGGAATTTCAATATCTCATTAGGCGAATGTTGTCCATCGCCGTCAAGGGTGATGACCACGTCTGCGTTGACAGATACAGCCTTTATGAAGCCTGTCTTTAGTGCCTCACCTTTTCCCCGATTTCTGGGATGACGAATAACGGTGGCTCCTGCTTTTTGTGCGTTCTTAGCCGTTGCGTCCAAACTGCCATCATCAACAACGATAACAGAATCAACGTATTTGATTGTCTCCTCAACTAATGGTCCTATGAATGCTTCCTCATTATACGCAGGTATTACACCACAGATCAAAGACTGGCCACCATCCTTTCGCTGGTAAAGAAGAAATCAACAATAACAAACATATAAATAACGTTCTTTAAAAAACTACATTGGAGACGTTTAGCAGAATTCATTCTGCGACATATTCTATTTTAAGAGGGTGTAAAGGAATCTCATCATAGATTTGCATATTATGGAATGAAGAGCGTAGAGATGACATAAATTTCGTTCATCATTAGGAGAAGAGGCACCAGGGAGAGCTAAACAGAGTTGACAAAAACACTTCACACGAACAGGCAGAATAAGAAGGTTCATATAATTACCCATGGATGCGCCTTGAACAAGGCTGACACCGAGATTATTCACAGCAAGCTACTCGGAACTGGGTATGATATTACACGGAATGCAAATGATGCAGATTTCATTATCATAAATACCTGTGGTGTCAAACAACCAACAGAGAACCGAGTACTTAAGGAGATTCGGGAGTTGTCCTCGTTAGAAAGCAAATTGATAATCGCAGGATGCCTACCAAAAATATCGTTACAAAGAATAAAAGAGACAGGCCCGAATTTTGCTGCGATCATTGGTCCGGATGTTGGTCCAGAAATAGATAAGATCATCGGAAGAATCGAGAACGGGGAGCACGGAATAGTACTTCTTGACGGAAGTGATGCTGAGTTAGAAGTACATGAAAGGGACAAACAGAGTAGATTCAATGCAGGGATAGGCATAGTCCCGATTTCTAGAGGATGCGTCGGGCAGTGTACGTATTGTTGCGTACGTTTTGCAAGAGGGAAGATTCGAAGCCTTCAATCAGATAAGATTGTCAGAGAAGTAAACACATTTTTGGGAGATGACTGTAAGGAGATTTGGCTGACGGGGCAGGATACAGCAGCCTACGGCTTGGATTTGAATAAGAATGATAACCTACCAGGACTAATTAAGAGAATATGCGAGTTACCATTTGATTTTAGGATTAGAGTCGGTATGATGAATCCTAAGAAGGCGTTATTGATTCTCGATGAATTAATCGGTGCGTATAGGAACCCCAGGGTGTACAAATTCATTCACCTGCCGATTCAGTCAGGAGCCGATGAGATCCTACGTTTGATGGGGAGAGGATATACAGTAGAGGACTTCAAATATATCGTGGAATCTTTCAGAAAGGTTTTCCCCGAGATAACACTGTCCATTGATATGATCGTCGGCTTTCCAGGAGAAATAGAAGAGAATTTTGAATGTTCATTAAGACTCATCGAAGAAACGAAACCGGATATTGTTAACGTTTCTCGTTTTGGCATCAGACCGCGAACGAGGGCGTCAAAAATGCCCGGGCAGACACCGGGATGGGAAACAAAACGCAGAAGCAGACTTATGACCAAATTAGTTAGGAGAATCAGTCATGAGCAAAATGAAGGATGGATCGGATGGCGTGGATTAGCTTTGGTTTCGGAACCTGGAACGAAGGGAGGAGTACTGGGGCGTAATTTTTCATATAAACCAATCCTTATCGACGCTGGCGAAAGTATCCTTAATCAGTTTGTTCAAGTGGAGATCACTGACGCAGAAACGGGATACTTGAAAGCGGAGCTGATTTGAGAGGCGAAGCGGATTCTGAGGACATGTTGAATATCTTTGAAGTTCGTTATCGCCTTTTCATTTAGATTTATTCTGGAGAATGAATCAAACTACTCCAGTATTAGAAAAGTATTAAGGAGCTATTTAAGGGTCGGGAAGATTACTTACAGTTAGAAGTAGTATGTGGTAGGTCGTATGAGGCTAGTAACAGTACATCTTCCAAAAATGTATGTAATCGGTCTAGATGAACTCATTAGGGCAGATATCTACCCCAATCGTAGTGAGGCGATACGTACCGCAGTTCGCGAATTCTTGAAGAAGGAACTCTGGGAAGCCCAGCAGCCCCTAATAGTATCGGGGGTATAGGAGGATAGAAGTTGAAATCGTTAATCCAAGATGCGCTTAAATACGCAAGGTATGGGCAGGGTTACGGTGTTGAGAAAGAGGTAAACGGAGCTAAAATACTTGTTATGGGTACCGGGGGCGCCGGCAACAACACAATTGATAAGTTGGTTTCCATGGGCATTAAGGGAGCAGAATGTATTGCGGTAAACACCGACAGACAGCATCTAGATTTTGTCAGATCGGATAGGAAAATCCTGATTGGAGGAGAAGTTACCCGCGGATTGGGTGCAGGAGGCTATCCGGAGCTGGGAGCCGCTGCGGCAGAAGAAAGCCGTGAGTCCTTGAGAGAAGTTCTTTCAGGTGCAGATTTAGTATTCATCGCTGCGGGTATGGGCGGTGGTACTGGAACTGGCAGTGCTCCAGTAATTGCAGAGATCGCCAAAGAATCGGATACAATAGTAGTAGGCGTAGTTACTATGCCATTCAAGATTGAAAAGGGAAGAATTGGCAAAGCAAGACTTGGGCTAAAGAACCTGCAGGAACATGCAGATACAGTTGTGGTAATCGACAACAACAGACTGTTGGACATAGCACCACATTTGCCAATAAGAAAGGCATTCAGCATAGTTGATGAGGTGTTGGCCAATATGGTTAAAGGAATCACTGAGACTATTTCTTTGCCTAGTCTGATAAACTTGGATTATGCGGATGTCAAGTCTATAATGAGCAGTGGCGGAGTGGCTTTGGTAGGATTAGGAGAAGCAGGCGGATCACCTGGAACTCCCGAGAATAACGAGAAGCAAAGCATCTTTGGGGGAGGCAGATCAGAAGACGTCAATAGGAAAAAGCTTAACAGAGTAGATGAAGCTGTCAGAAACGCCCTTAACAGTCCCCTCTTGGATATAGACTATGAAGGAGCTACAGGCGCCCTGATTCATATAGTCGGTGGAGAAGACTTAACCTTGGAAGAAGCAAATAGAGTTGGCGACATGATCACAAGTAAGATGGATCCAGATGCCCAGGTAATCTGGGGCGCAAGAATTTCTCGAAAAATGAGCGGATTACTCCGGGTTATGCTGATTTTAACAGGGGTTAGGAGTCCCCAGCTGCTTGGGCGATGTGACGATGAGTCTGATATAGGGCAATCCACTTGGGATCGAAATGCATTAGTACCACGGGGATTGACTTCAAGGTTTAACATAGCAGACCGCGATATTGGGAATCTAGGACTCGATAGAATGGACACATAAGAAGGGAAAGCGATCTGGACCGGTTGAACGCGAAGAGCAGATTAGTTGCCATCCCAGCTCCTGAACAAGTTTCTTAAGATTTTTGCACTCATGTTCTCGATCTTAAAACGGTAGATTTTGATACGGCCAAATCTTTTTTCCTGTATTAGACCCAGCGTTTTGAGAAAATCAAGATGTTGTGCCGTAGCTTCATGATTTAACTTGGCCCTTCTTGATATCTCAGAGAGAAGCTCGTCAGCCAGTAGATCACATCCCAAGTACGAAATAAGATTGTGTAAAGTAAAGTTATTTTTAAATATTAAGCTTTCGGGACAAAGTATATTACGATACTTTTTGTAGATTTTACCACCCATCTTCTGAATTGCGTTGTTTGTAGGATAATTATCCTCTAA
>JBHLPL010000128.1:0-4357 GCA_048939465.1 Promethearchaeota archaeon
ATTGAACGAAGAGCGGATGCTGAAACTGAGAGCTTTGTTGCCGAATTGAATACCTCTTCAGATATTCAAGAACTGGCTAAAGTTCCCCTCCTTCTTTGCCTTTTGATTTATCATAGCTTTTATAATGTTCAACTTCCACAAAGTCGGTTCAAAGCTTATGATTCGTTAATTCAACACCTAATATCGACACACCCACGAAGGAGAAGGACAGTTGCCTTTCTTACTGATGCTGTGGCCGAATTGAGTGATGACGATATTAAGAGAGTTCTAGCACGACTTGCTTATCACATCCATGAACAATTTGGTGAAGGTTTAATAGACTTAATTCAAGCAGAGAATATGATAGATGAATATTTGAAGGATAACAATTCAGGCTTTGGCTTTGGTCAACGTGAGGCTCGAAGATATAGTAAAGAAATATTATCAGTCAGTGAACAAAAACTTGGTCTCATTGTTAGAAAATCGACCAAAGAAATTGGTTTCTATCATAGGGTGTTTCAGGAGTATTTGGCAGCTTACTACTTATCAAGCTTGCCTTTGACTTGCCAGTTAAAAATTGTGAGCTCCTTTTGTGCTGATCCGCGATGGCGCGAGGTTATCCTTGGGGTATTTCACCATACTAACCGATCAGAGGATATAAAACTGTTCGTTGATGAGATTAGAAAAAATCATGACGCATCTAACCCACTAAACCAATGCAACCTGGATCTCCTACTCAGTGAGACGGCTTTTAGTGATTTCAATTGTGCTCCTAACCTTGCGAAGGGAATTGCAAGAGATGTATTTAAAAAAATTGAATTGAGTGGTTGGATGCCTCATCGACAGCGCTTGCTTCAACAAGTGTTGAATGGATTACGTTCAACTAAAGTCAGAGAACTTGTTGAATCGAACCTGAAAAAATGGTTTCCATGTAGAGAGAGATACCATGAAGAAATTTTCAATGCCATGGCAAAATGGCCGATGAGTGAAGATGTCATTAACTGTTTATTCAAAGGATTGCATGATGAGGAGGAGGGAAATCAGATCGCTGCTGCAAAGGCTCTGGCTGATTTGGCAGGGGGTGATCATAAAGTCTTTGAAATGCTAAATTCTCTGGTACAGAATGCTATTAGTCCGAAAACAGTTGCCGCAGCAATTAAGGCTTTGTTTCTGGGCTGGTTTGATAGCAATAATCTCAAAAGAATGATTGAAGCGTTCAGAGACTCATCAAGTCCTGAGGTCCGTTTTGCCTCCATACTTGGTAAAATAAAAATGAAAATTCAAACTGATGAAGACAGGAGGGAATTGTTTCAGCTTGGCACTTTTGATTCAAGACTAAACTTCCTTTGGCGTCAAGAAATTGCATCTGCTCTTATGACCGGATGGCCAAAATCTGTTCAAATTAAAAAGGCCTGTTTGGAAGCTGTAGCAAGGAACATCAGTAAAAGAGTTATAGATCAAGAGATTGCTTGTCAGATTTTGCTTGAAGGATATCCACAGGACCCTGATGTCGCTCAATACTGCAAAGATGAGATTACGTATGAAGAATACCCTTTTATCTTTTTGCATTTGTATGCTTGGCGTATGCTGAGCCAGAATTTCCAGGACAACATTGAAATAGTCAAAGCTATTGACGAGTGGTTACCTAAACAGAAGTACAGAGAACCAGAAATCTCCTTTGCAGCTTTGGTTGGGCGGACTTCCACAGCAAAAAGTAAGCTACTGTCTTTGATTGGGCCACATGTACCGTTTTGGCCAGTCGATTCTTTGCTAAAAGGGTGGGGAATGAAAGATCCAGAAGTCTCTGAGAAGCTCTTAGAATTCGCTTATGGTCCTGCGGGAGAAGCCTGCCAAATTGGACGTTCTATCCCTCAAATAATTGAGGATAAAACTAAGTGTCGTAAAAGGCTACTCGAGTTACTGCAAGATCCTGGTTGTAAGCGCCCAAGTTTTGTTTTAGATGGCTTACGAATGCTTGGTGACACACAAGGGGATACTAAAGTTGTAGATCTGGCTCTGAAAATAATTGACCGTATAGATTCGGATAGTTTGTTTTATGAGGAGCTTACACAACGTCTGATTATTAATTATTCATCGGATTCCCGAGTCAGAAAGCTGGCAAAGAAACAATTGACAGAGCGAAAGGGGAATTTTGGAGCTATTGCTTCTGCTTACGCAGATGACAAAGAAATACGGCGTAGAGTCCTCGAGATGGCCAATCCCCTACCTTCCCAACTAAGGAGTATAATTGCAGAGCGTTTAAGAGATCAGACCACAGATTCAGCATCAGCTATGTCATTGCTTAGACTTTATGACCATGATGTCGATGAAATTGTTAAAACTCAAGCTTCAATAAATTACCATAACTGGCTGAAGGCCGTGGGATCAAATGTGGAACAACAAATAGGATCCTTATCTAAGGATATTGTGTGTTACGGACCAGACTATGAGGAACGGAGGCGAGCTGCTTTTTGTGGGCTTGTTGCGTTAGATCGACTTGAAATAATGGAGAAAGCACAAGAGTCAATAGGAAAAAAAGAGCCATCCAGTATTTCGCTCTACAGCGGACTCAGATTAAATACAATTTTGATTCGGCATATCTTGGAGAATTGGAAAGTAATCAAGAAATCATTTGGAGAAGATTTATGGAGGCGGCTATCGAAATCTAGCAGACCCAATAAGATATCAGTCTGGGAGATTTTATCCGTCTTCGCTGATGAGTTTCCTGTCCCTCGGGATGATTTGCTGCATTTCCTAGAAGATAATAAAGAGCAAGTCGTTCCGCCTAATCTCCTGCGTTTTCTGGGGAGGGTTCGTCCCAAGAGTGCATTACTTTTAGATTATTGTCTGAAAGGAATGTTCTCCAAATCCAGTAAGCTCACTATCGCAGAGGAATCTAATCTTGTAGCAGCTGAGTTATTAGGGGTGCATTTTGGAGGTGATAATGATGTTTTGGCGGCCATTTTGTCTGATACTTCTATGATAGGCTTGCACAGGTATGACCCGATAATTGTGGCCCTCTGCGCGGGCTGGCCAAACAGCAAAGAACTGAAAGAGATTACCGCAGAAATTCAAGAGAGGAAGCAGCCCATGGTTTATCCAGCATACTTTAGCCTTATCTGCCAGATGTCTCCAAGCACCTTAGTTTTTAATACCCTCATTAAGAAATTATCGACCCATGATCATTTTTATCTACATCAGTTACATCGAAACATCAGATTTTTTCTTCGCCGCATTCAAAGAGACGACACACTTCTTGAGATGCTTATAAAGTGCGTGCAAGATAATCCCACTCCATCCGAGAAAGGCACGATTCCCAAATTGGTTTTTTCAGCGCGGGGCTCACTTACAAAAATCAGAACATGGTGTACCGAAGAAGTGGCTAAGCAGCTTAACCAGAGGGAATTCACTGAAATAGGTTTTGATCTATTTAACGATGAGCCAAGACAAGTTCTTCACTCACTTCTGGATGTTCTTGACCAACATGGCCGTGTAGAATCTTATGGTACATTCACTGCGCAGCGGATGAAGGAAGGGGATATTTTTTGAGTGAGCTTTAATCGGGGTCTTATTGCAGTAAATACGAGAAGAAATGGAGGTTGATAAAATTTAAAATTTTTTCGTTGCAATAAGTTGTGTTTTTATTTCCAAGCCAAACACTTTCTTTATTAAATTGCGAGACACCAACCTGAAAATTGCAGATATCATGCCAATATTGCAAGATGGTGCATCTTGAGGCTTACGTTGGGTATATGTACTCCAAAATCTTGACTAACCAATGTGTTGAGGTTGGAAATAGGGTTGGAAATTTGAATTTTGTAATAAAAAAGGGTTTCCAAGAATCTTGGAAACCCTTGTCTGTTGTGGCGGGGACGATCCCGATTGAATCGGGGCGACCTTCCCGCCATTACTGACGGGACGTTCTCACCAGATGTTCAATATAATGACGACTTTTCCTGTTTTTAATCTCTTTCTCCTTTTTCATAGCAGTAGATCGATCGGTGTGTTTCTCATGATAAATAAGTTTCCAGGGGAGCTTAGGCTTGGTGTATTTTGAGCGCCCCTGGTTGTGACGTTCTAATCGATCATGCAGATCACGCGTTGATCCAATGTAATAACTTCCATCTTTCTCAGATTGGATGATGTAAATGTAGAAAGGCATAATAAAAAAAGCCTGCCGACAAGGGGCAACAGGCTCTGAGAAATGGCGGGGACGACGGGACTCGAATGCCGACCTTCCCGCTGGACCAGCGGGACGTTCTAACCAACTCTATAGTACTGAGAACCGAGCCATTACTTAATGGCGGGGACGACGGGACTCGAATACCGACCTTCCCGTCATTCTTGACGGGACGTTCTAACTAGAGATTCAATGAAA
>JBHLPL010000129.1:0-4266 GCA_048939465.1 Promethearchaeota archaeon
GACTAGGGTTACGGGTGTCGTAAAAACATCTTTCTTTGAAGTCTTGCAAAATAGTGGCCGACTGAGTAAAACTTAGACGGCCTTTTTTATCATAATTGGATTGAAACGGTTGTAGAGGATATGTCATTTCCTTAGAACATATGTTCTAATATAGGAATCCTCTGGAGATAAACAGCGAGTTTTGGCCTCCCGAATCAATTTTCACCGATTTACATAAATTAAGCACGGAATATTCAAACAATTGAGCAACTATTCAAATACCTGGAAGGTGTAAGCTTGTCAAGAGACGATAAAACATGTCGGGTTCATATTAAGGATGAAGCAAAGGTTACACGAGTTGGGAAAGAAATGCTTGACGATGGTCCAACAGAAGATGCAGCTCAGTTATTTAAGGCTCTAGGAGACATCACACGGCTAAAGGTGCTCTATGCCCTGTCAAGGGACGAGCTTTGTGTTTGCGACATCTCGGGGCTTCTTGGAAAAACCGTATCCGCTATTTCTCATCAGCTGCGTATTCTGCGAAATCTAAGGCTGGTCGAGCATCGAAGAGACGGGAATATGATATACTACTCGCTTGCGGATGATCACATTTCACACATTATTTCCGAAGGTTTAGATCACGTTAGAGAATAGGGGGCAAGATAAGCGATGGCACATGAACATGAACAGAGCTGTTCTATGTGTGCAACCGATGTGTTTAAGGAAAAACATGTCAATTGGCGAAGGAAAGAAATCACCATAATTGTCATCTCTGCTTTACTGCTTGCAACAGGATTGATATTGGATATTATTTTCCTCTTGGGACTTCCTGCCGCCATCCTGTTCATTATGATGATCGGTCTTACGGGCTATGAAATAATCCCCAGAGGTTTCTCTTCAATATTGAAAAAACATCTTGATATGAACTTTCTTATGTTTATAGCGGTGGTGGGAGCTTTTTTGATCGGTCATGGTGAGGAGGGCGCGATTGCTCTCTTTCTATTTTACATTGCTGAATTCCTCGAAGAATGGTCTGTAGAAAGGAATAGGCTCTCAATAGGCAGTCTTATGGGAATGACTCCGGAATTTGCCACAGTCAAAAAGAACGGCGAGGAAGTTTATTCTCACACTCATGACATAGATGTTAACGAAGTCATCATTATACGGCCTGGAGAAAAGATACCTCTGGACGGTGTGGTTCTAAAGGGTGAATCAAGTGTTAATCAAGCTCCTATCACAGGAGAATCGATTCCAGTATACAAGAGTATAAATGATAAAGTCTATGCAGGAACCATAAATGAGACCGGTTTTCTTGAGATTAAGGTTACCAAGAAGTCGGAAGAGACATTAATTTCCAGAATTGTACAGTTTGTTGAAGCAGCCCAGAAGAAGAAATCTTCTGCTGAGAGATTTATTGATAGATTTACGAAATATTATACGCCCCTGGTTATTCTATCGGCGGTACTGGTCGCAGTCATACCTGTTCTTGTTTTGGGATTATCTTTGGACGTCTGGATTTATCGAGCGTTGACCTTGTTGGTAATCTCTTGTCCCTGTGCGCTGGCAATATCTACTCCTATCTCTATTGTTTCCAGCATCACCAGCAGTGCGAAAAATGGAATACTAATACGAGGCGGCAGCCACATAGAAGAGATCAGTAGAATGAAGATCTTTGCTTTCGATAAGACAGGGACACTAACCAAAGGAAAGCCTGAAGTGACTAATATTGTTCCGATGAACTCCAGTTCAAATCTTACCAAGGAGCAGATTATAACTTGGGCTGCTATCGCAGAAAAATTCTCCACTCATCCGCTATCCTCCGCAATCAAAAGAAAAGCAGACGAATTGGTGGGAAAAACACCAGATCCTGAGAACTACCAATATGTTTCTGGGCAAGGGAATGCTGCTAATTTTGACGGAGAGACGATACTCGTAGGCAACCGAAAACTACTCAAATCCAACAATATTGAATTGACCGGTGAAGTTGACAAGCTCTTGAAGAGACTAGAATCTCAGGGAAAGACTGCGACGTTGGTAGCAAGGAATGGTGAAGTCGTAGGAGTAGTGGCCATGGCTGACACTTTAAAAGAGAATTCTCAAGAGACTATCAGAAAACTCGAACTACAGAATATCGAAACGGCTATAATCAGCGGAGATAATGAAACGACGGTAAAGGCGATAGCTGGCCAACTAGGGATGACTAAGTATTACGCGGGCTTATCGCCTGAAGAGAAGTTGAGAATTTTAGAGAAACTGAGGATGGAGTACGGTAGAATAGCGATGGTTGGCGATGGTGTGAATGATGCCCCAGCATTAGCAGAAGCCGATGTGGGAATAGCGATGGGCGCAGCTGGCAGTGATGTGGCTGTTGAAATTGCAGATATAGCACTGATGCAAGACGATCTGTCAAAGCTCCCCTACTTGGTTGATCTAAGCAGGCAGACAACGAAGGTGATCAGACAGAATGTTCTCTCTTCGATTTCAACTAAAGGAATTCTTGCAATACTGACAATGATGGGGTTTGTTTCTCTATGGCTTGCGGTAGGAGTTGGTGACATGGGTCTCTCCCTTGCATTTATTATTAATGCGCTCAGATTGTCCTTGATACGCAGCAAGACCAACTATGTATCTACGAAGGGAGATCAATAGCAATTAGTATATTCCAAACAGTGTCTTTGAGAGAAATCAAACAAGATCCAAATCCTGTTTAGCCGATGGAATCGAATTCTTGAAGTCAGTAAAAAACACAGCATATCTGAAGCATTTTTATTTCAAAATACAGCAGTAATAATATGAAACTCGTAATTAGAAAAATGAAACAGAATGAAAGTGTTGAGGAGCTACTAGAATTCGTCAATGAATTAATCAGAGAAGATACATACATTAACACAAACGAAATAATCACGTATGAAGAAGAAAAAGAATGGTTGCAGGATATCATCAAGTCAATGAAAAAAGGCGATGTTGCAGCATTAGTGGCTGAAATTGGAGGAAAGATTGTCGGAACGGCTTATGCATTCAAAGGCAGGGGCAGGAAACGGGAGAATGTTGAACTAGGCATTGCTATAGGAAAGAATTTTCGAGGCAAAGGTTTTGGAAAGAAGCTTTTGAATGAGATCATTGACGCAGCAAAAAGGAAATTAGAACCGAGGAATATCTATCTCGAGGTTCTGGCTCCAAATAAGGTTGCGATTTCTCTCTATAGGAAATCAGGATTTAAAGAAATTGCGAGACTGAAATCCTGGTCAAAATATGGAGATGAATACGTTGATAACATAATAATGGTTCTTGCGGATTGAAAAGGACCTTTTTTGTAAGTCTTGTTTTGGTGTATATGTTTATGAAGATGCAGGAGAATAAATTATAAAAGGAGAAAGCAGGTGTCTGCAACGAATCAGTACACAAAAATAGTCGCTTTATCACGCCTTAGATCCATTCGCAACACTGCTGCTGGTCTAAGAACGCGAAGTTCAATCATAAGAGTCATCCGAAGAAAAGGAAACACCGCCTCCCAAATTGCTGGAGAAATCAACAGGTCGTACGGCTGCGTTTTCCATCATCTAAATCGGATGTTGAATGACGGAGTAATAAAACGCTCTAAAAAAAGGCCGTACAAATGGAAACTCTCTGGCTTAGGGCAAAAAGATCTTGAAGGTTTTTAGACAGGTCTGAGAGATCATGAATGAGAAAGTAAGCCAACTCTCATGAGACCGGTCTCCATATCACACCAAGTTTATCTGCAAGCTCATATGCTTTCTTCATTTCCTCTCTGGAAGGGCCACGATTTAGCTCTGGGAATTTGTCTGGTTCTGAGCGAACACGCCACATCGGTCTGTATTGACGCATTATATTTGTTAAGGCACGTGGACAATTCTCACCAATCCATTCTAGAATCGGTTTAACGCAGCACTCAAAATGGTTGGGAAGTACTAACACTCTTATTATTACGTTACCACCCCCCAGATCGTGCGCGATTTTGATGTTTCTTGTAGCTACCTCCCAATAATTGGGTGCTTTAGAGATGCGTAATGCACAGTCATCAGAGCCATATTTCAGGTCTGGCAACCATATGTCCATAATGTCTAGCAGCAATTTCATTCCTTCTTCAGAAACGAACATGTTTGAATTCCAAAGTTGAGCCACATTCAGTTCCAAATGTCTCATCATGGCTATTATATGATAGGTATTAGGAGTCGGATCCCCTCCCACCACGTTAATGTTTATTGCCCCCTCCCGCCTAAGATGTGAGGCTATTGATGCGAGTTTTTCCGGTGTAACGGCTACTCC
>JBHLPL010000130.1:0-4253 GCA_048939465.1 Promethearchaeota archaeon
ACGTGCACCCTACGTGCAATCCCGCTGATCTCTTCGACGGAAACTTTCATCTGACGATGGCTTTCTTCTCCTCAGCAAACTGTTCTTTCAGGGCTCTGGTCTTCACCTCACACGCCTTCTGCAAAACTATAAGGGACAAAACACTTGAGCCGTAGCTGATTGAATCGCCCGACAATATAATCATAGTAGGTGGCTTCTGGCAACCCTTAAAGACAGTTTTGGCATCGTTCCAGTAATTGCCTTAGAATCGGGGCGACAGATAGTCGGTCAATTTAGAGAAATACATGCGGGCAAGAGTTATCCCAGACTCTATTTGACAGTAAGCGCATCAATCTTCGGAGGTCACTAAACTGCCAGAGACTTAATTTGTAGGTGTTTTTTTCTGCTATGACCTGAGATAGTCATTGACTGCTTTAAAAGCCAGCCAACGGCTCTTGCTGTATGATAGTATTAGTGTAAGTGAAATTCAAAAATCAACTGGCCTTTAATTTTACCAGAAACGGTCGATTCTTCAAAGGCAGAAAGAAAACGCCCCCACTGGCTGAGGTGCAAAAAGCCAGTGAGGGCTAAAAGTAGGGGTGGCAGTTGCAAAAAGAGATTGGTGCCGAGTATTTTTTCACTCACCACAAAAACCTCACGCCCATCCCCCGCGGCCTCGACTCATCGTCAGGGCCGGGAGGAGTCGACCAAACGAGCTCAGCATCGATTTCCTGCGTGCGGCCACCAGGCAGGTCGATTTTCAAGGAGCACGTGTCTTTTGGTTTTAACGGTTTCTCGCACTGGATAAAGGCGCCTGTCGAACTCACGTTTTTCACTTCTCCTTCCATGGAGTTTTCAGGAGTCGCGATCTTAACCGGCCAATCGACATTCTTCCTGGAGCTTGCCCGCCTGTCTTCCATGGTGCCCATCCTTTGTTGGTGTGAGAATGACTTTGTCAAATCTCAGTGCCGGCGAGTTCAGCTGGCGATCGCTGCCCTTCCGCCAGCAGATGCTTTCCCAAGTGTGAGCCTATTGGGACCATTCCAGGATTCCCGCACTCGGGACAACCGTAATACCTACCGGTGCGCCGCCAGATTGAATAGACCAGGCCCGGGACTAAGAAAAACAGCCACAGGATTACTTCTACAGACGTCTTTCCTTTAGTGTTTATCTCGAGAGGGCCGGTATGGCGGCAATGTGGGCAGATGAAATCTTCTGACATGTTGTGCTCCTGGTGAAGAGGATCTTGTTTTGCACAGGACGAGAGTGCGAATACTTGGTGGATTGGATAGAGAAGAGATCGGCGCCGCGCAAAGATGCCCCTCCAACCACAAAGTTTTTCTACCACTTTGCCGGTTTCGGCGTCAAGAGTATATTAGGGGTATCACAGGGACATTTTCTGCAATTTAGCTACCAATGCGTTGAGCAGGAATTGCCCAGGGACCAAAGAGGTGGACGGACAATCAGTGGAACGGAGGTCCAGTGAGTGCCCCTTTTGAGGTCTGGCATGATCCATGGGTGGGGAATCTTGTAGCTTTCAAAATCTTGTGCTAGAGTAAATTCCCGCTTAGTGTAGATGAGATATGAAGTTTCGCACTTATTGAGGTGGATTTACATCTCTCATCATTAACTACACTCCACTGTTCCTCCCTGGTTAACTATAAAGGATCAAATCTTGGAGGCTCCAGCCACTAGGGGTTATACTTGTCAAGTTAGTTGCCATATAAATGACAATTTGGTTTACACCTCATAACCATTCCAAATTAAATACGTTTTTGGGGTCTCTCCTATAACTGTCAACTCAATTGGCAGTCTTTCGCCAAAGGGACAAGAACCTTCCTTCCCAAGGCCTTCATGCTACTAGTCAAAAAAGTTTGGGATATTAACTATTTGAGTAATTCCTAAAAGTCTTCCTTCTTTCCTATCAAATTGGCATGCCAGTTGCCATTAGCAAAGAGCATAGGCTTTCAGTCATTCTCATCTTACATCTAGTAACAGAGGAAAAGAGTCATGAGCACTGTATGTTATAGCAACTGCGATACTACGGTATACGGGCTGACGTCTTCTCGCTACAGCTATAAACATCCTAGTGATGTCTACGAAAAAACGGGAGAGGAATTAGAGGAAACAAAAGCTAGAAGGAGGCGTTTGGCCGTCGAAGAAATGATAATTGTAGCTCTCTATAAAATATGTACTGTGGGGTTACTATTAGCTTTTGCTGTGTTCATGCCTGGAATTATCCCAATTCTAGTAAGCATAATTTTACATTCTGGTAAGAGGAATGAGGCTAAAAGGGACCTTTAATATTGTACCAATTGCTATGTTTCTTCGGCGGATTGCCAATCATCGTGGTGATACTGCTCGTTCGCACGCTCCCAACCTCATGCCATTCCTGTCGGTTTGATTAGGTCGACGGGGTTACTCACCGGCTTCTCTTGTTGTCTACCAATCGCAGCATATGCAGAGGATTACACGTCTGGGGATCAGGGGGCCTAGCCTATGGCTGATACGGGTTAGCTAACAGGATATGTTACCTCGTGAGGTCTCAGACTTCTGACGTTGCCTGGTCATCGTTTGAATCCGCCCCCCATTTTACAGATTTTTCTATGGGCACATGTTTTGCAAGCAGGTCGTACTTAGTTCGTTTAAAGTTAATCATTTTTGTTCCTGCTCCAAGAGTGACGGGGGGCGTAATGACCAAACTGCATGTTATTGACGGACAAATGGGAGACCAGTTTTTTGACTTTGAAGACGACGTCATTTTTCTCGGAAGAGCTTCAAATAATGATGTACAAATTAGCGATTATTCGATTTCTCGCAGCCACCTAAAAATCATCAGGAAAGGCGCTAAATATCTGATTGAAGATCAAGGGAGCAGAAATGGAACTTGGGTAGATGGAGATCTGTTAGAACCTGGTAAAGAATTAGAAGTACGAGAAGGGATTCCTATTGTAGTAGGGAATACCTTAATATGTCTAGGCGACAAAGCTCCACAAGATAACATGCTCACCCTTTACGCCGTCAGTGTTTGTTCTCCTAAAGGCAAAGATCGAGAGAATCTGATATACAAAGATAAAAGGTTCACTAGTCGTAGAAGTCTGGAATTGATTTATGAAGTGTCTACTGTCTTGATGCAGTCATCAAACATTGAAGATGTGTGTAAGAAAATAATGGATTGCCTGTTTTCCTATCTCAAGAGGATCGACAGTGGAGCTATTCTATGGATAGATAGTGAAACTGGAGAACTCAGAGAAATAGTTTCCAGAGCAAGAAATAATCAGGAGAGCATCAAAATAAGTCATAGCCGAACCACAGTAAACAGAGTGATACGTGAGGGTAAGGCTGTAGTGATATCAGATATCAGTTGTGAACGTGAAGAAGACTTTTCACGAACCATAGAAAAGATGCTAATCAAGTCTGTAATGTGTGTTCCCTTGATCATTAAGTCGGAAATCCGAGGCGTTTTCTATGTACACTCAGAGAATGTGCGGAACGGGTTCAGAAGAGATGATCTTTTTCTGCTCACAGGGCTCAGCACACCAGCAGCTTTAGCAATCGAAAACGGATTACTTCACTCCAAACGAGAACAAGTGGAGGAGAAGCTGCGAAAAGCTCACCACGAACTAGAGAGACGTATACAAGAGCGCACTGCCGAGCTGATCAAAACAAACGAGGATTTGAGACGGGAGATAAGAGAGCGCAAGCAGGCGGAAGAAAAAAGAGAAGAGATGGAAGCCCAGCTTCTTCAAGCCCAGAAGATGGAGGCTGTAGGCACTTTAGCCGGTGGAATCGCACATGATTTCAACAACCTCCTCCAGGCTGTGCAAGGCTATGCAGAGCTGCTATTAATGCGGAAAAAGGAAGGTGAGCGCGGCTGGCGAGAACTTGAGGAGATCACCTATGCCGCCAAAAGAGGCGCAGAACTGACTCAGCAACTCCTAACCTTCAGTCGCAAAGTGGAGAGCGAGAAGCGGCCCCTTGATCTCAATAAGGAGGTGAAAGAGTTGCGAGAGTTGTTAGAACGGACCATCCCCAAGATGATCGAGGTCAAGCTTCAGCTCTCAGATGATCTTCAGGCTATCAATGCTGATGCAGTCCAATTGAAGCAGGTGCTGATGAATTTGGCTGTAAACGCGAAAGATGCTATGCCAGGCGGGGGCACTCTGCTTATTGAGACAGAGAATGTAATCCTGGACCAGGAATTTTGTAGGAAATATGCCGAAGTCAAACCTGGGGATTATGTACAGCTGACAGTCTCTGATACCGGACATGGC
>JBHLPL010000048.1:0-13610 GCA_048939465.1 Promethearchaeota archaeon
AATATCACTGGGGCTTTTCGAGATTCGGTCTGGATAGGCGGGGCAAGAAAACTTGTCTTATCACTCTCTTCCTTTGTTTCGTTTCTCGCTATATTTGATGGATCCATGCCAAAAACACAGATTTGAATTATAATCGGTTTGTTGTTTTATTAATACGCATTATTTTAAGAACTAACAAGCTCTATGATATATTCTAATTTGGCTATAATTATAACGATTTGTATGGTCTACTTTTTTTGGTCGAGCTTGACGATTCTTGCACCGACATTAATTGAGGACACATTAGTGGGTTCAGGTAACCCTGTAGCTATCAAGGGTGTGGGGGCTTTAAATGATAAAAGAGGTGCTTCTTGCCCTTTGTTCTCGATTTCAAGCGTCCTTTTGGTTTTTTATTGACTACCAACAACGTTGTTTGAACAGATCAGTTTGAGTCTTTGCTGCGGAGGTTTATAGAAAAGGCTTTAAAGGGATTAAATCATTCTTAGTTCGGATTTAAGTGATGAGGGATGAAGTAATTCTCCCTACATATTTCCTCTTATCTGAATAATTAACTGATTAACTACGTTCCCGTTGACGGAACTAGTTGCGGGGGGTGGGGATGTGTATGAATAGAAAATCATTAGTCGGTTTATTGTTTTGTGTAATGTTTCTTGCAAGTTTTGCAGTGGGTTTAGTTCAGGTTCGAAGTATAGAATTTCCAGATGGTTATGCGACAATTCATGATGTTGATAAAGCATTTGACGGTTTGAATATCTTTTTAGAAAAGGGGACCAATAAAGGTGCTTTTGTTGTAGATATGGAAGGTAATCTTATTAGTAGTTCTGCTATTGGTGATGGTCATATAGATTTTATGAACTCAACAACGGTTGTAATCACTACAGGAAGGGCTGGTTATATATGGAATATGATTGACAATAATTTGGTAAACCTATCTTTTGGCAGCCATCATGATCTAGAATATAATCCTTTTACGGACACATTCTTGATTTTGAAAGGTGTACGAGAAGGTAGTTGTGAGAATCCTGATGGTATAACGATGCCGATTGAATATGATGACATATTAGAGGTTGACCGAGAAGGTAATGTGGTTTGGGAATGGGACATGAGTGAACATATTCCATTTGATTTAATGGAACATAGTTTACGGTGGGAAGTGAAGGGGAAAGGTGAGAACCAAGCGCACGATTGGTCACATGCAAATGCTGTTTTTTGGGATATTGATAAGAATATGATATATCTCAATACGCGAAACTTAGACACATTTTATAAAATTGACAAATTGACAGGGGATATTGTCTGGGCGTGTGGAAGATATAATGGTGACTTTACTTTGTTGGACAAGGACGGAGACGAAGTTGAATCTCTCTGGTATCATAGTCATGGACTCGAAAAGATGAGCGAGAATCATTTTATACAGTTTGATAATGATATTTATAATTCAAATACAGTATCACCTTGGGACGGAAACTCTTCATTATTAGAAATAGAGGTTGATGAAGAAAATATGGTTGCTAGAGAGGTTTGGAGATGGATAGCTCCAATCGAGTATTTTGCAGACCGTTTTGGTGATGCTAATAGAATGCCTAATGGTAATACTTTGGGTTGTTTTGGTGTTCCGCCATCACATTTGACTGAAGTGACATCTGAAGGGGAAATTGTGTGGGAAATGTTGTTAAGTGATTATCAGGTATACAGAGTAGAACGATTCTTGACAAAACCGTTAGCTGAGATTGTGCCAACGGGTTCATTTACACAAGGAAGTCCGATTGTTTTAACATTTAACGTTTTGGACACAATTAAGCGTTCATATCTTACTGGTGGTGTCCTTACTATAATTGAAGACGATTTAGTTTTGAAAGAAATGACATTTCAGTTTTCACCATACTGGCAAGAAACAGAGTTATTTGTGGATATAGGTGAATTACCACTAGGTAGACATAATTTAAAACTTACAGTTGAAAACTGTGATGGAATATCAAATTCTGTTGATTTTACAGTCTATGTCTCCTATTCTAAAACAGTGTGGTCAGAACAGGTTTTTGTGACTATGCTGTCATTGGGTGCAATTGTAGGAATCGCATTTGCCACATTCGCAGGATACCATCTAACGAAAAAATACAGGTAAATTAAATACCGGCAAAACATTTATGGTATATAACTGCTGTTGGCACCATGACAGCGGAAGATACCGCTGAATATCCGGGGGGTCACCGGATCGTTGAGTACTTTGTAAATGGTACATCTGGTCACTCGATGCGAGCATTCGGCGGATTTTACGCGGACTGGTTCCGGTGCTGCCATTGGCGTAACCGCACTCACTATTGCGATTTTGATGCGCAAAAGAGGGCGTTAATCTGAATCTCACCTTTCGAATAGACTTCCGTATTTCTGTTCCAGGCAAATTGAGACAAAAAGGTACGCCCTTCTATACGAATTTGTGTTCTTAGAGCAGCAAGAATCTTGCTTTTTTGTTTGTTCTTGATTCCATGAGTTGTGGCAGAATGAATAAGCTTTAAAGGACAAAAATTCTAGTAGAAGGCATGTCCGAAAAAGCTGACAAGGCTGATGGGGCTGCTGATGAGTCTTCCCGGTTTGGAGCGGAACCTGCCTCTCTTGGACTTTTTGGCCTCGCAGTCGCAGCACTGGTGTTGGCATCAACAGACCTTGGGTTCGCTTCAGCCACAGCCAAGTCCCTTATGATTCCTTGGACAGTTTGTCTTGGGGCTACTGCTCAACTTATAGCGGGGATTATTGATTTCAAGAGAAAGAACGTCTTTGGTGGGACAGTCTTCACCACCTTCTCACTCTTGTGGTATTCAGTCTCGCTGACATTATTCATCACAATCTTTGGTGGTGCTCCCTTTGACATGACTCATTATGCCTATGGTTTGATTGGATTCTTGGTGTTTGGCATCATCATGACTGTTGCCTCCACCATGACAAACTTGACTTTTGTCACCATCTTAGTCTTTATCGACCTCGCCTTAGTGACGTTGGTCCCCCACGTGCTGATCGGTACACCGGCTTTTATCGTTGGCATCTTTCTAGTCTGTGTTTCGGTGTCCTCTTTCTACGGAGCGGCAGCCGTACTCATAAACACCATGGCAGGAAGAACAGTACTCCCTTTGGGGAGAAAGCTTTGGAAGCCCCCCTAGGATCATCTTTCTTTATGGATTCGTCGAAGTTGACCCGTACTTGCTGTTTCTGCTAATGTATGAACCCAAATTTCAGCAGTAATCTTTTGAGGTAGGTCGCATAGGTTCGTTCCATATGGAGTTTCATGATAGAATCTATGAGGTTGTGGTTTCGGGGAAGGTTTATGGATTCTTCTTAGAATGGAAGGAGAACAGGGCAATCTTGCTAGCTATTCCCGATGCCGGGGGACAGGCTGATATGTCTCCCAAGTATCCGGAGCAACTGGACTGGCTTCTTCCCAAGCTTGAAGGTATTAAGGGTTTGAAGCGGATCTGGACGACAGTATGGAAAATTAGGACAGAGTCGGCTCTTCGTAAAGTGGAGCAGCTTTTTGAAAAGGAGGGGCGAGTATCTGCAAGACCGAGATCAAGTTTCTATTGAGTATTGATCAAAACCAAATATGTTTTTTTGACGAAATCTTCGATGACATAACGGCCATCATTGCTTACTATTTCTCACGCTTTTTCAGCACATTTATGATGCTTTCCACCCACCGAAGTTCAGCGTTACCTTTGGCAAGGCCGTGGTCAAAGATGATTTCGGCACCAAAAGGTAGCGGCTGCTGTTGCTTCCTAGACTTCTCCAGCCTGGCGATTCTTTCAGTCAATCTGACATGATAGGCCTCCAGGCATTGGATGGCTTCGTCAGGACGTAAAAGCCCAATATCGGCGGCACCAATATCGATCCGTCGCCGTGGTTGCTCCGGTTCAGATAAATAGAGTTTTGTGTGATCCCTAAGGACGTTCTTTCCCTTGCTGGTGATTTTGTAGAGTTTTCGGACGGGGAGCTTTCCCGATGTATCACGTCGACTAGAGATTAGTTTCGCTTTTTCGAGTCGTGTGAGAATTGCATATATTGATGAGAAGCCAATGTCTGTCCAATTGCGCATGCCACGGTATCGGATTGTTTCATCTAGACCATAACCGTGCGTTTCGCCCTCATTCACCAGACTGAGGATGGCGATCTCGGCAGGTGTAAATTTCTCCTTTATTCTCATAAGAGAATATTCTGTTGATATAATGCTACTTAAGTTTTTTCATTCGTTAATCTGCGAGGTAATAGCAAGCCGACCATGTAAAAATGTAGTTAAATGAATTCTCTCTACTCACCGAAGATTTCAACCCAGATACATGTATATGAGACATCCCAAGGATATCCAAAATGCCATTGTCACAATAAATCCCATTTTCCTGTCTATTCTGAATGACACACCGATCATATTGAAGGCGGCTACGTAGAAGACAATTATGTAGAAGATATGAAGGGCCAGTATTTCTCGGAATGGAATTCTTAGAATGTAATCCAACGTTAATTCTAAAAAGAGATAGAAGAGAATAATCCCAAGAGATATGATTACCGGTTTTTCCGCCTTCTTCAAATACCAGATTAGTACCACTGTATAGGGAGCTATTAGAAAGATAACAAGAGCCCCAAATCCCCCCCGGAGTGCCATGTATCCAAGTTTACTTGAAAGGAAGATACCACTCACGAAAATGAAGAAGAAAACAGAAGCGGCGATGAAGACGATATGCAATACCCTACTCAGTTCGATTTGTTTAGTCTCCACAGTCCCCATTTTTTCCCCTCAAAATCGCTAATATTGTGATATGAATCTTAAAGAAGAGCCCAGTGTTCGTAATCTTTTCAAAGGTCCCCCCTCTTGTTCATTGTCGCAGGCTGGCCGGTTATTTATTGCAGATTAGAGACTTTTTTCTGTGGGAAGACCTCATTTTGGTGTATTTGGACCACAGGGTATATTGCCAAGTCACCATTCTCACTTTGGTCTATCTTTTCTTTAATGCCAGGCCGCAACAGCTGAATTCTCCGTGCTCAGAGCACTCACATTCTGCAACAGATTTTCCAACTTCTCTGCATTCTTTCACTACTTGAAGTTCAAGCCCACATTCTCCACAGTAGTAAATGTCTCCCTTCTTCATGTCATGGCAACTAACCATAGCACCTCATCTCCTTATTTTCTCAGAATCGTGAGGCTTTATGAGTCTAAGAAAGTATTAAAGGTTTCTAGGCAATCTTAAAAACCAAAGGTCTTCTTCAATATGAATAGGAGAGGTTGAACATATTATGCCAAAAGCAAGTGTAAACAACATTGAGATTGAATATGAGACCTTCGGGGACCCGAATTCAAAGCCGCTGTTATTGATAGCGGGTCTGGGAGGTCAAATGCATGCTTGGTCGGATGACATGTGCGGAAACCTTGCAAGTCTTGGTTTTTTTGTTATTAGATTTGACAATCGGGACGTAGGCCTGTCAACAAAAATGACAGATGCAGGTATCCCGAACTTTGCGGAGATTAACGCTGCGTATGCACGTGGAGAGAGACCGGAGGTACCCTACACATTGGAGGACATGGCCGGTGATGCAGTTGGACTGTTGGATGCTCTGAACATAGATAGGGCGCACATCATTGGTGCATCGATGGGTGGAATGATCGCACAAGTTCTGGCGTATAAACACCCGTCTCGAGTTCTATCTCTTACGATAATCATAAGCACGACTGGCAATCCTGAATTGCCGCAAGGGAAACCGGAGATCATGGCGCAGTTCTTTGCACCTGTTCCTTCCGAGCGTCAGGCGTATATTGAAGAAATGGTCAAACGCGATCGACTTATTCATGGCACTTTTGATTTTGACGAGGCTAAAGGAAGGGAATATAGAGCAAAAGAGTACGATCGCAGCTATTATCCTGAAGGGGCAATACGACAACTGGCAGCCATGGCTATTCCCGGTAATACCAAGCCCGAACTCTCTGCAATACGTGCGCCCACACTTGTTATCCATGGAAAGGAGGACCCATTCTACCCTGTGGAAGCTGGAAAAGACATTGCATCAGCGATACCTGGGGCAGAATTACTAGTTCTGGACGGGATGGGGCATAGTCTCCCGACCGAAGTTATACCACGAATAATCGATGCTTTAGTGGCAAATACTAATAAGGTAATATAGGTGGGCCATCAAGAGAGATTTGCGCATACTCTCGATTCTTATCTCTATTCAGCAGAGAGGATCTCAGGCTGAGGATGTAATGAGAGATAGAACAGTAGTCCTTAGAGGGGAATGGAGGAGAAGGAAGGAGGCGTTGATGCGAGTCAGAATGAGTTGGAGACTGTACCAAGACTTCAATTCCGTGGAAGCCATAGATTGGGCCGTTCTTCCTCAGTCATCTCCTCTGCTCTTAAGAGTATAGGGCTCAAACAAAAGGATGTATGTATTTACCGAGCTCTTTGGGCAGTGCTCCACGCCTTTTGGTATCACTGCTAATTCTCCTTCACGCAAAACTACATCCGAATAAGGTTCTCTCAGTTGAATAGTCAATTCCCCTCTTAAGACGTAGAAAAGCTCATCCTCGTTCGTGTGTTTATGCCAGTGATAATCCCCTCTGCACAATACCATTCGAACAGCTTGATCGTTGACTCTCGCAACTTCAACGGGATGGTAGGGTTTCTCTCCGACATCTTTCATTTTTTCTTCCAGATTAATCTTAGGAATCATAATTGCTAGTAGTAGTCAGGGCTATTTATAATCTAATCTCTTTACCTTTTTTCTATTCTTTAAACGTGGGTTACCTCTATGGCTCCGGCTTGACAGCATCTTATACACTCTTCGCAGCCTTTGCAGTATTTTGGATTAGCTGGATAAGCTACGTTATCGATTAGCTCTAAGACTCCATAAATGCACGCTTTGATGCAGTCACTGCATCCTGTACATCTTCTTGTGTCGATGGTCACTTTATACCTCATGCGTTTCGGCCTCCTCTTTCTACGGAGTAGCGGTGGTACTCACAAACACTATGGCAGGCAGAACAGTTCTTCCCTTAGGGGAGAAAGACTTCTAACGTAAGCCGATTATCCCTCTAATCCCCGCTCTTTTTACGTCTATTGCTCTGTAGGGGCATAATTCGAAGCAACAGAGACAATTGACACATGTTTTTCTATCTACTTCGGGGTAGGGTGTAAGTCCGATAGCGCTGACCGGGCAGTTTTCGGCACACGTACCGCATTGTGTGCATCTATCGTGCAAGAACAAGGGGATTTTCTTCATGTACCTATGGAATACTTCACCAAGAAACGTTGAAGATATACCGACTATTGCCCCTGAAGGCAGACTGAGTTTCTCTCTCTCCTCTGGGAATCCGTCTCCGACGATTTCTATCCTTCTCAGATCTCCGATTCCTAGCCCTCGTTCATGACATATTCTTATATGTGGAACTGCTGCCAGCGGCTCGTAACCTGCCATGGCAACCGCTACGGCATCCACTGCGACCGCATCAAATCCTGCAATTATCGCATTTACGTTGACCATTTTGCCAGAGGATGGTCCCATGCCCACCATCGCCTGAATCACGTCCATGACATTCAAGATAGGTCTTCCATTGATTACCGAGTATAGATCTGCCAGAACCTCTGAGAACTCCTCTAATGTCCGCCCCTTGAGATGATTTAGAACTTTCCGAGCCCCCGGCTGAATTCCCCAGAAGTTTTTGATTGCCCCAGTATAGACAGTCTGCATGTGGGTCTTCCACTTTGGTATGTTTATTATGGCATCAGCTTCAAAGAAGACTGGAGCAATCAATGTCTCTTTCAGCCTTCTAGCATTCTTGATCTCCAGCTCAACTGGTCCTGCTGTTTCAAATGAAGCAAATTTAGCTCCGGTTTTGTTGATGATCTCTAATATTCCAGCAGCCCTGAATTGCTCCTTTGATTTGGTCAGCGTTTCTTCTCCTCCGGGAGAGTCCCCTACCAGAACCTCTGCCCCGTCTTCCTTTGCCAGAAGTATTAATTCTTTGATAAGTCTGGGATCAGTAAAGACACCCTCCTTCGCCATTAGCATATTCGGTTTTAGCAGTACCTTTTCTCCCTTCCTGAAAAGCTTTTGAAACCCTCCGACAAGATCTATGGCATTCAAAACAGCATCTTTGAGCGTTGCGTATTTCTTGATTTGAACAACTGATACTCGAGCATCGGTCAATCTCTTACCCTCGCCTGGAAGACAGATAGTCGAAAAACTAGTTACTTTGTGTTTAAAATCTTATCGTAAAACCAATTGGCATCCCGCTCCAGTTGTCTGATTCGAAGAGTCTTGTGCGTCTATCAGAATTTGATTATTACATCCTTGGCAAGTATCTCTGGATCCTCTGTGTTTGGAACTTCCAAGAAGACCATATGAAACTTGGCAAAGCCCATGTCTATCAGTTGACTTATGCTCTCGAAGCACTTTTCAGACGTCCCATGAACTACTCCCTTCCTGTGCTCATCTGCGGGTCTGTCAAGTTGGAGAGCCCTACCTTTGGCGATTTCTCTCGTTAATTGATCGAAAAATCATAAGGCAAATACAACAAGAACATACGTAAGGGCAATCCCCAAGCTTATCGGTAGAATGATCCCACTGTACTTAAGGAATTCCATAGTAGTCAGTTTAATTCCAGATTTTTTCAAAATATCCATCGCAATTATCGTACTTGGTGATCCTATTGGGAGCAGATCGCCGCCCAGTAAGGCGCAAGAGAGAAGGGACCAGTGCAAAGGATGAGCGTTGGGAAGACCCATAACATTTACGCCCAGCTGCTGGGCAACAGGTATGAATGTCAAGGCCACAGGTATATTATCAACCACGCCTGATAGCAGACCACCTATCAGGCCCATAAGGACGATCGCCAAGGGAAGATTCGCACCGACTACGGCTCCCAATCCGCGAGCGATTGCATCCAGCACACCTGCTGCCTCAACTCCGCCGATTGTAATGAACAGACCTATGAAGAAAAATATGGTATCCCATCTAACCTTTCCTATCGATTCTTCCACTCTTCTCGTAAAGAAGAGCATCGCTATTGCTCCCAAAAGGGCAGCAAAACCTATGGTGATTCCAAAAGATCTCCCTATCACGAAAAGTATTATCACACCGGTCAGCACGGCTGCCGAACTGTAGAAGAAGTAAATGTTCTCTACCACGCTCCACGCATCAAATGCATCCAGCTGTGACCGGATAACTGAGACCCTCGACTCAGAGGGAGTAATCAGTTTCTTTCTGTTCATTCTTCTTAGTACGAAGATTAGAACCAAACCGAGGATGGTTGCCAGGGGAAGTCCGGTGATCGCAAACTCACCGAACCCTATAGGGGGATCAACACTCGGGTGTGATGCAATCGTGATGCTTGGTATTGAAGACGTGACCAAAGCCATTCCCGCCGCGTCTGCCACAAAAACCTCTGATATGACATATGGCAGAGGATCATATTCCAGAACATCACAAGCTATCATTGTCAACGAACCAATGATCATGGTCGAAACGATGTTTCCGATTATGGTCGTGAAAAGGAAGATAAGTGTACACATGGTGGTCAGGAGCTTTGCGGGGCTATCCCCTACTCTCTTTATGACCTGAATAGCGATGAATTGAAAGAGCCCACTTTCTCGCGCAACTTCCACTATGATTAGCATTCCGACGATAAGCATTATTGTTTCCAGCTCAATGAATTCCAGCGGGTTGACAAGACCTGGCGGAGTTGGATGTTCAAAGCTAAACATGCCCAATGCGATGCCTGCGATCATCGTTGCCACAGCTCCAACCAGTGCTGCAAGAACCCTCGGTATTTTCTCGGTGAGAATTAGGGCGTATACTACAACCAGGATTCCCACGAACACCCACATCGACATCGATTCTCACCTGCGGAGTAAACGCAAACCAAAATACGACTGCTACTATATTGTGAACCTTGATTATATTCTTTTCTGAGTAGGGATCGACAGAGGGATTTCACAGTAGACCGTGTTTGTGTCGGTTCTTTTGTGCTTTTGGGGCCAGGGTCTTTGTCAAAAAACCTATGTTCATGTAGACTATTCAATCCTAATTAGTTCGTTGTCCAGCGCTTCTTTCCAGTGTAAGTAGAGTCAACCTTTTGAAACAAGAATCAGAAAAATGATGAAAGCAATCAAATCTTCTTGAGTCTTTCATAATGTCCTTTCATCGATTCTAGCAGTCTTTCAGCATCATCAAATCGCTTGTTGATTAACGATTCGAAGAATGATTCTATTTCGGTGGTGTGCATTTTGACGTCATACCCAGCGATCTCAAGACAAACCCCTATCCTCTCGCGTGCAAAGCTACTCCCCTTTGAAATCTTGATGACTGTCGGTAAGAAATCAATGAGCCTAGAACAGAGCTCTCTGTCCCTGTGTATGGCCTTTAGGGTTTCCACAAACTTCGGAATTATGAATAATTCTATTCTTTTTGATGAATCACCCTTTCCTAGACTGATTTCGTGCAGACTGTCAAGCAATGATTTTATGTTGAAATTCACTTCTCTTCTCGCATTGATCCACCTTTTGAATAGGTCCAGTCCTCTTTCTGCCTTTGTCAGTTCATCAACAAATCGATCAACTTGATCCTCTACGGATTTGACGTCATGAACCAATGGATCCGGGAATTTTGTGAACGCCAGTGACAGGGAGTCTTTGAATAACTCTGCGAATTCAGATATCTTCCTTCTTACGGATTCATCACTCATTTCTCCCTTTCACCACCGGAACCTGTCCGAATTCGTTCTTCATTTTTTCGAATTTCTTGCCCATATTCTCCAGAAAAACGTCTGCAATGGAGAGCTGAAAACCAATTAGGGCTTTAAAGAACTTTTCAAAATCTGAACTATGTTTCTTCGGATCGTAGCCGACAAACTTGAGATACGCATCCGTCCTTCTTAAGACGACTTTGCTTCCTTCAGCAGATTTCTCTATTACTGGAAAAATATCCTCAAGGTCCGTTACTAGATCTCTGTCAACCTCCAGAGCATCCAGCATTCCTTTCACCAAAGGAAGGAGGATGAGTTTTGCTTTGAGCGTTTGATCTCCCTTCTCGATCTTCATACTGTACAAGGTTTCTAATAGAGACTTCATATGATAGAACGCATCCCGTCTTGCCCTTATCCATCTTCCAAATAATTCAATTACCTCATCCGCTTTTGTCAAGTCATCAGTAGTCTGGGCAAGTCTTTCAAGTATCTTGTTACCTACTGGTTTTAAGGGATCTGGAAAGCTCAGTGAAATGAATGTGAGGGTATCTTCAAACAGTTTGGTAAATTCTGTAATCTTCTTCTTCACTGGATCTACAATTGTATTATCTCTTTCCATTTTCTTTCTCCAAGATAGTATTATTGCCGGTGTGAAATTAACCTTTTGTATAAACTGCGGTGTTGAAATCAGTCTCTTATGACGCCATGGTTCTTCATTTGAGTGTCTCTTATCAGGCTGCTGAGTTCCTTGTTCAGGTCACCCATTGAAATAGACCCATAGCCTGATGCTGCAGAAGATATCTCTCTTTAACGGCTGTATCTTTCTTCCTTCCACGGATCTCCGCGAATATGGTATCCGTGGGACTCCCAAAATCCTGGTCTGTTTTCTTCTGTGAATTCTACACCAGTAACCCATTTGGCGCTTTTCCAGAAATAAAGCCTCGGTACTATAAGCCTTACAGGATATCCATGTCCTGGGTCCAGCAATTCGCCGTTGTGCTTTAAGGCAAATAAAACATCTGGTTCGAAGAAGTCACTCAGCGGAAGATTTGTGGTAAAGTTCCCCATCGCATGGACAATAATGTAACCTGCTTCAGGAAGAATCCTGACAAGATCTTTGATTACGGCTGAGCTCACTCCTTCCCAACGATTGTCGAGTTTCGACCAGCCGGTAACACAGTGGATATCCGAAAGAACTTCTGTCCTTGGCAGCTTCATGAATTCTTCGAAGTTGAGTTTCCGCTCTTTCTCCACTAAACCTGAAATTGTGAAGGTCCATCTTGAGGTGTTAATTTCCGGCACTTTCCCATAATGAAGTACCGGCCACTTTTCTAAAACCCTTTGACCCGGCGGAATCCTGTTCTTTCTCTTAACGTCTGGACTTACGATTGTTTTCCCATCATTCATAGAGGCACCGTCCAATCCGATTCTTAGGTCGAGAAGCTCCTTATAAAACCATTCGCTGATCCTATCGAATCCTATTGAGCAATACTGTTTCCTAAAGAACAAATGATCTCCGATTGCGTGTTATGATTAACAAAAAAAGGGAAGGAATTTAGGTTCCTTTATAACCTTTGTAGAGTCCACTAGCGGTTACTATGACGCCAATTACGGTGACTGCGAGTGTCATTATCTGAAACGTTCCAAGCAGTACGTGTGGCATGAAGCTTAGAAATGCTCCCAGTCCTAAGAATAGCACCATCAGGCCTGATTTCAGGGTTGAGTTCGGATTCTGTAGGCTGGTAGACAGAAGAGTATTGAGACCGACAGCGATTCCTGCGAAGATTATAAGCATTCCGGGAAGGGCCCAGAATCCGAATCCCGCAAAGAAGAAGAACAGTATCAGTGTGACTATGAAGCCAACTATTATTACTGTAATCGCAGATGCGTATCCTCCAAGACTACTCATTTCTGGTGTCACTTTAGGTTCAGCTTTTGTCATGGTTATCACCTTATACAAATGGTCCTCCTGGTTCGTAGATTGTTGCTTGCCATTCAGCGAGTGCATATGCCCAAGCTCCTACTTCTGAAGCTACTGCGAAGCTTAGGTAGGAGCAGACTTCTCTTACTCTGTCCCCTATTGTCATCATGTTTAGCAGATGCGTGTCTATCTTGAATTGACAGATGTCGAGCGTGTGGTAGGCCAGATAGTACAATTTATACATCGGTCCAGCTGGCCACGATGCAGTGATGTTACCGTAAAATGCCACTAGCAAATCTGTGACATTTAGTCCCGCGTAAAGTGTTAGGTTGAATCCCCATCGTGTTAAGGTTGCATTAGTAGGAATACTGCTCGGAGCGGTTTGGTTCAATCCAAAGAGCTCATTGTATACATTGTAGTAATCCCTGGTATAGTTGAAAGCCATATCGTACGTCATGTTTCTGGTCTCATTCTCGATAAAAACAAACAGGTCCGTAAGCTCCGTGAAGTTGGTAGCATCTCCAACTGCAGTATAATTACCAAAAACATTGCCTGTCCAGTCACTGTCCGCAATAAAGTGGGGTTCTGACGGAAACGATTCTGAGTAGTTGAAGAATGAATCCATCAAGGCCAAGGCATAGTCAATCGTATTCTGCGTTGATGCCGATACGCTGCCTCTCAGGAGGCTGAGTTTATAATATTCATAACGGAACTTCACAGCGTCTCTCTCTAGGTCGTTCAAGTGTTCGCTTAGGTGCATTCCGTAGAATACGTGGACTTCGTCGAACCACCAACCTACGGGGTTATAGTGGTCTCCTCCTCTAAAGTTGACAATCTCTGTCGCTGTCCTGGTAAATGATTCAAGGGTCGGTTCTATTTCTGCTGAGGTTGAAAGAACAGTATTTACTCTCAACTTCGAAATCTCTGTTGGATTGTACGCTGTTGTTGTCGGATCCAGGTTGGAGGTATCAA
>JBHLPL010000049.1:0-13478 GCA_048939465.1 Promethearchaeota archaeon
GACTCTCTTTATCTTTGTCGCTCCTCCAACACTGATCTTCAATGAGCTTGCCTCGAATTTTACCTGGTCGTCAGTGGTCTCTTCCTCTTCTCCTAGTCCTTCTCTTAACCTTTCGATCTTCCTTCTGAGTTCGTTAATCTTTGACAGCAGATTCTGGTTGTCTTGATTTCTCGTCTCAAGTTGATTCGATAGCCGATCTATTCGGTTCTTCATATCTTCTCTGTCGTAGTCGCTCCAGACTACTCTTGTTCCACCTTTCTCTCTCCTTGTGGAGATAAGATTCGCCGCTCTGAGAACTGCAATTATGTCGTATACTCGTCTTCTGGGCATGTCAAGTAGCTGAGCCAGTCTGATGTTGTTAAGTCCTTCTTCCTTGGCTTCCTTCAGCAGGTTCACAGCAGTTGTTGTTATCTCTGATAGCTTCAAGCAACTTCCCTCTCCTTTTAAGAAAAATACACTAAATCGCATTTAAATAAATTATGGCCTTATATAAAGCGAAGAATCATTAAAGGCGTCTTTTCTCCTTAAATCGATAAATTATATCCTCGCACGCCCGAAATCAGCTGTCAAGTCATAGAAATCTAAGCTATTAATTTGCCGAGGGTGATAGAACTCTTTTCACCCACCATTCCATGAGACTGCTGGCGCCATTCGTAACATTTTCAGGTGGCATCGTAGAATGAGTAGGTGTGAGCACTCAGGCCTACCTTGGTTCATTTGAACCACATCAAGGAGACTCCGTCCGAAGGGGCGGAGAGGAATTGAGCGATCCTTGAGTACTCGTGACAAACAAGCCAATAAGTCCGAAGGTACACCTCTCTTCGATGTGGAAACGGTTAATGACCTCCGAGGAAGGACGGGTAAACCCTATAGATTGACGCTATACACAAGTCACCGGGCTGGGACGCTGTAACCCCCCTGATTTGACGTGCGATGAAGCCAAAGCCTGAAAGGGAATTGCGGTTATGCACAGTCATAAGCTCCTTCTGCAAGGAAGGAGTGGTTTACTTTCGAGCATAAGGTATGGCTAACGCTCTCGAGAAGAACTCCAGCAGGAGTTCTGGAACAGGATTTATCCCTTTGTCTCTTGTCAAGTCGTTCCAAATCGATACGAGCTTAGCAAAATCCGCCCTTTCTCTTACTATAACAGAACCGATCTTATCTAATACTTCTGCACTGATGGCATTCCCTTTGTTTAGCCCTCTGCATTGCTTCGCCTTTTGTGCAACTCCCCAGCAGAGCCATCTCTTCTTGACATCGAAAGTGAATGGAAACGCCCTACATTCCATGGGCCGTACTGGATATACTGAGCACCTATTCCCATTGTCCAGAAAAACACACTTTCCTTCTTTATCCTTCAAAAGACCAAGAAAAGTGTCTCCCTTGATTGTACGAATGGGCGGGCTAGCAATGAATTTGCCAGCAGCTGCACTGTCCTCAAGATAATAGAAAGCTAGGAATTTGATTGCTTCCTGAGGCGTGAAGTTCAGGAATCTCGCAATCCTTTGAATATCGTGATGCGTCACAGTCACAATGATACTGGGATCATTGCAGCAACGTCCGCATTTCTCACATTTGAATTTCATCAGAGTGTCTCCAATCCAACTTTAATACCTGTAGTCTTTTCTGGATCAACAGATATCTAAGGCGAATTTGAGCTGAGATTATCCCGAGGTAAGGACATACTTATTTCCAGACTTCAGTGTTGCACTTTTCGCATTTGATTTGCCGAATCAGTTTGTCTCCGAGTGCATAAACCTTAACTGTCAGATTCCTTCCACATACGCCACACTTCACTGCGTCTAGCGCTTCTTCGCTTATTAGGACCATGTCGTCTCTTCTGGTGGTCTCTGGTCCTGGGGATCTTAGCTTGCGAAGAATATCCAAGATGGTTCACTTCCTTTACTCCTTCGCGAGCAGGATTTCCATAGTGGATACATTCTGCCGCCTACCTTCTTCTCCGAGGACTTCAGTTCCTATTTCTGTCTTCTTTATCTTCACGGTATCCTTTAGGAATCTTCTTCTTACTATTTCCACCACGTCTACAGCTTTTGATATCGCCCTTCCACGAGCTTTTACAAAGACTTCTTCTGAACCTTGGTTAAATAGGATTATCACAGCAAGGGCATAATTCATGGCGGGTTTTCGACCAATAAACACTGAGTTTTCTCTAGACAAACTTTGTCCCCCTGTTGCTCTCTACGAAAAATCATTTGACATAAAAGCATGATTACAGGCATTTAAGCTTTTCTTTTTTTGCGGGGGGTACTTTTTCACAGCAATTTTATTAAATCCGTAGGTGTTATGTTATTTGAAAACATTCAATTAGGATATAAGGAGATGTCATGGCTTGACAACTAATTCAAACAATCTTGTTGAAATTGTGGAAACCGAAAAGATTAGTTTTAATAAACCACTCGTAATAGCAGGATTCGCGGGGCAAGGTCTCGTTGGCAGCATTGCACTAAGTTATATTGTGGACAATCTGAAGCTAAAAGAAATCGCATATGTTCGATCAAGACTCCTCCCCCCGGCAACCATATTTATCGATGGGGTGCTTCGCTATCCCTTCCGAGTATATTCAAACGATCAAGGTACGCTTCTGGCTGTAGTCTCAGAGATTTCGCCACCTGTCGAGGGGTTCTATGACATATCTCATTCACTTATGAATTGGATCGAAAAAATGAACGTTGAGGAGGTTGTAGTTTTGTCAGGTCTTGTGGTAAGAAGCGACCCAGATCCTAAGCTAATATTCGCTGCTGCCGAGCCTGAAGTACTGGATAAATTGAGGCAACACAATATTCCGATCCTTACTCGGGGCTTGATAACTGGTATTGCTGCTACCATACTCAACGAGTGTATTACAAGGAGACTAACCGGGATATGCCTCCTTAGTCCCACAACGGCAAAGCCGAATCCTGAGGCCTCTGTGACTCTGATTAGTGCATTAAACAGGGTTTATAATTTGGGCATAGAGCTGACTCCTTTAGTTAAAGAAATTGAGCTTATCAAGAAAAAGCAACGCGAGCTTGCGGAGCATGCAGAGAAGATGAGTGATCGAGACATGGTCCAAAGCATATACGTTTGATATTCATTTCGTAATTCGACTGTCAACAACATTCTGACAGTGGTAAATCTAGTATCCTCAATCCATCATCCTTCTCTTTATTTCGAGTTCTGTCGGTCAGTGGGCCGTGATAAAGAGGATGATCTTCAAATCACTCTTAGGAACTAATCTGGCTAATGTCCATTAGTAACGTAATTCGGCAAGAATCAACTGATTATTCATTATGTTTATGTTATTAGAGGTACTTCCTATTGGCACCTATGGGTCATGAAGAATCAAATGGTATGCCCTGGCTATCCCATTTCCTAAGCGCATAATAATCGCTGAGTAGCTTTTCAAATTCTCTTTTATCCAAGAACATGCCTTTGCTCGGGCCTAAAGGAAACGGCTGTTCAAAGAATAGCTCTGGCAAACGATCATCTTTTCGACTTATACCGGCTTCCACACTGAATGATCGAGCAGAAGTGATTATCCTTGAACCGGTTGTTTTTAAGACCTTCTTCACAATAGAGACCCCAAACACCGAAACCAGTACGCTTTCAATTAGATCCCAATCCATAACTGGTTGAATGAGATGACATACAAGAAGACTATCATAAATAGCAACTTTATCTTCTTCGTCAACAAGAAGCAGGGATTTTCCACCATAAGTATGTCGGTCTTCTTTGCCAAGCAATTCCTGTGTGAATAGTTGACTGCGGAAGTGACATGCGCCTCTACTGGCAACCGCATAGCCCAATCCGGTTCCTACAAGTCCTCTAGCATCAAAGCCGACAGGCTCAAGCCCTTTAACATGAACAGCAATATTTTCTAACCCTGTTCTTTTAGCTATGTGAAATACTCCGTTGGCCAAGTTGGAACCTATATCCTTACGCTGACTTATCAGTTCAAGCAACGCGTAGGTCGCCTCGGCATTACCGTAATCCAGATCCAGCCCTGTTTTGATTTTGCCCCTATCCTTAAGCATTATGGCAAAAGAGACTACGTTGCCCGAAGTCATAGGGTCCAAACCGAGTTTGTTACATAGATCCACAAGACCGGTTATTGCGTGAATATCGCCTATGTCACAGAGACCTCCAAAACTGCTTATTGCTTCGTATTCTAATTCTGCTTTTGCATTGGCAAATGAATCCGACTTTGCATCACACAATTTTCTGCATCTGATCGGACAGCCCTCACACGACGTACGCTCAATCAGAACCTGATCAATAATTGCCTTTGAGTTTATTTCTGACCTGAACCTAGATACACCACCGCTCCAGTACCTTGTTGGAAAGACTCCAAGTTCATTTGCAACATCTACCCAGAACGAAGTCCCGTGTTTAGGATATACCTCGTTTGTTTCCCTGGATTTCGCTATTCTCTCAACAACCTCATCCACAGTCTCATTAAACCTTGTTTCGTCTTTGATTATTGGTTCTCTTGAACCCCCAAAAACGATTGCCTTAAGGTTTTTGGAACCCATTACTGCACCGCCACCACATCTACTGGCGGCATGATAATGGTCATTTACTATAGAGGCGTAGAGCACAACATTTTCTCCAGCAGGGCCAATGCTAATTACACCTGTATCATCACCAGTATCCCTTCTAAGGGCATCCTCTGTTTCATGTGTTGTCCTTCCCCAGAGTTCTTTAGCATCATTGAATGCCACTTCCCCGTCAATAACAGATAGCCAAGTTGGGTTCTCTGCCTTTTTCTCAATTACCAGAGCATCGTAACCACTTTCCCAAATCCTCCTTGCAGTGTGACCCCCTGCATAACTCTCTCCATAGATTTCAGTTAGTGGGGACTTGAAGAAAACACCGTACCAGTTTGCAGTTGGAAACTTCGTCCCTGTAAGAGGCCCAACAGCAATAATCAGTTTGTTTCCGGGACTTAGAGGGTCTATCGTTGGATCTACCTCCTCCTTAAGGATGAATGAGGCTATTCCTTTGCCCCCAATGTATTCCCAAGCCATCTTATAGGGAAGCGTGAGCCTTTCAGCTTTTTGACTAGAAAGATCAATGCGAAGGATTCTCATATTGTACTCACTTCTTTTAGCCTATGCGTAACTAACAATAGCAGCTAACTGAAAGATTAATCTTCTGATGCACCTCCCGACCCTGAGTCTTCTGAATAGTTGAAGTGGAATTTACACTGATACTGTGGCATCTAACCTTTGCTGACCAGGTTCGCCGATATCAGGCTGAGGCAGAAGGAAAAGATTACACATCAACAGTCTCAAAATCGAGGCAACCCGGATATGATTTCTTTCCTTGAGCTCATTTTTATGGCTTATCCAAAAACTCAGCTAACACTCTTGTACAGCAGAAGCCGTTCCTAAAGCACATACCCTTACAGTCGCTATTCCAAACGCGAGGTTCAAGTTTGCAGTAGGATGCCAAGCTTGGATCGTAGAAGGGGCATTCGTTTTCGTGGCTGGTTATGTCATTTATGAGGGCTCTTATCCTATCTTCTCTAATTCTTGGATCCAGTATTTCCCCAGGATCGATTTTAAGGCTCCTTGTATTACTATTCACCAGATCGACCTCCTATCTGCCAAATACGGATCTTATTCTCCTTCTAGCTACTGTTATAGTAAGACCCAATGCTACGAAAGATGAAGATGCTCCCAAGGATACAATCAAAAGAACACTGTCAGAAGTAGTAGCAACGAGATCGATTATGCAGGAATTAGAAATGGAACCAGCATGAGCTCGGTCTCCTTCGTATACAGCCCAGGATTCGATTACACCTGTAGAACCCTCAGGAATCTCCCACATAAACATCGCGACGCCGCTGTCATCTGTGTAGGATGAACCGACGCATGTGCCGTTGATGAAAAAGGATATTTCAGAAGAGGTCATGTTGTATCCCTTTCCGAAGGATAAGGAGGCAACTAAAGTTACATTTTGTCCTGCGTATGCCAAGGAAGGAACTTCCATGCTAAGCACGGTGGGGATTTTGACTACCGTGATAGTACGGTTAATCGAAGTACAGCTTAAGTATAACTGACTTCCGAGGTACACAGCGTAGACTGTGGCATTACCCGTACAATTGCTCGTAGCATTCCAAAAGGCTATAGCCATGCCGCTTTCATTTGTGGAACTCTGATCAACATGTGTATCATTTACATAGAAATGAATTGGTGCGCCTTCTATCACGTTTTCATTCCTATCGGTGAGAGTCGCTACAATTCTTACAAAGTCTCCTGGGAAGGCCGAGAGTGGCAACTCTAATGCAAGATTGGTCTCGGACTTGGACCCAGAATATCCAAGCAGCCATTCGATTATGTTCGCAACCAGATTCTGTCCGTTACTGTTCAGAAGAGATGCATTGTTAAATCCAAAGAAAAACATATCTGGATTGTTTTCGCATCCGTAGTACCTAGCTAATGCTACATGGGACATCACCCAGCCTAGTCGGGTCAGATCGGGCGATGTTGTCTCTTCGAGCGTAAAAATATCATTGAACGCGGAGTCACTTATCAAAATATTGTTGTAACCATCATTTTCTGTGTAGGATATGTTATAGGGAGTGTTGTAGATTGTGTGATTGATTTCACCATCATATGCCTCTATGTTATCGATAGCTGAGGAGACGAACCCGTAAGGAAAGTCGGCCAGTCTCAAGATGATCCAGCCCCCATAGCCTGAGGCCAGTACAGGTTTTCCAGCGTTAGCAATAACTTGAGCTTCATTCTGGCTGATTCCATTGCCGTTGGAATCACTTACGCTGCTCCCAACGACTATGAGGTCGTAGACACTAGCTGTTTGGGGATTCGAAAGAAACTCCTGAAGATTCATTTCCTCAAGGTTGTATTCGAATCCCATCAGTACTGCTTCCCAATCTTGATAATATGAGGGGTTAATAGGATTGTGAAGGTAGAGTATGTTTTTCTGGACGCCGGTCTGCCGACCATCAATCGTAATAGAGGCTGCACACAATGAGAATGTGAGCAAAAGCAATAAGATTAAGTTTCTTCGACGATTCATACTGCAATCACTTCTTAAGGCGAAAGCCAGCGGTTGATTTTTAAAACTTCTTACCCGCATTCAGTGGACATCATTTGCTCTCTAAATCAGCTTTAGACCCACGATTAACAATTTTATGCCAAAAAATATCTCCTGACCCATTTTTTCCTCCATATAAGGCCTCGCGATTCTTATTCCTTTTGAAAAAGCAAGATTCTGGGTGGAGATATCCGATGCAGTGTCTTGAAAAGGGATGAAAAAAACGTAAAAACGCGACAAATAGAGCATGGTTGGAGTTTATATAATAATCCAATCAAACAAAGAAATGGGTTACCGATGGCAACAGATGCGGAGAATCGAAAATCGGCTTCCTGCTATCAGAATGGAGAAAACGGATATAAGCTAGTGGAGGTCTTATGCTCAGGATGCTGGAGCAAATTCGCTGGCATATATGTGCCGAATGACGTGAATATTGAGCGCATTCGCCTGTTGTGCCACAGATGCTCTGAGTTCGAGAAAACGGTGATACCTGTTTAGATTGACTGCTCCCATTGCTAGGCTCCAAAGAACTTCTTCCAGCTGTCTTTCAGTAAGTTCATCAAATATCAGTGTCTTAAAGAACACTGAATCAAAACTGAGATGAGCAATTCCGAATGTTTTTCCCGGTCAATACTTTGTGACCATCGAGGATATACTGATTCTCACGTTTTCTCCCGGATTCCTTAATGGTATTGCGAGAAACTTGAAAAGAACGTATCTGTCTTGCTCGTGTTCCTGTCTTAGATATTCGGCGAAGGACTCAGGAGCAACTCCAACGCATATTCCTCTTCTATCAGGAACCGCAAATGGGTCCTCATGTATCAGGAAATTCATCGGAGATGAAAAATCCGGGAAGTCTTTCACCTCAATACTCCACCAAGCCCTGTCAGAGAGATTCTTCTGATCTGGATTAACTACTTCTTCAACGAGATTCTCACCAAAGAAGGTGCTTTCCAATATTCCTCGGAAAATCTCGAAGAACTTCTCTTTAATAATAGGATAATCACCCAGAATGGACTGCACATCTACAAAGGTCATGATTCTATATTCCTCCCCATTCTTAACCCGAACTGCCCATGTTTTCATGTTCCTTCCCCAAAGCCTTTGAATATTGGTATAGAAGACCTTTCTTGCAGTAGGAGACCTCTGGATTTACTCTCTAAGAGCCGATATCGAATCAATAAACTCGCTAGGCAGATCATAGATAATCCAATCAGACGGTCCGGCAGCAATAAGCAGTTTCCTGACTCTAACCATAGGCCTTTCTTCTCTCTTATGTTCTCTGATTTTGAACTCAAGTATTACATCAGAGTTGTACTCTATCATGTCCCTACATTCTTGATCTACCGGATCGGGAATCAATAAGAATACCACGCAGCCAAATCTTGTCGCTATTTCCCGCATCAGCAGACTGAAACTAACTGCGTGCTGAATACTAAAAAGAGTAGAAAGCGACAGCACGGAATCAACTATACAGACTGTTTTGTCCTTCATCTTACCTTCAGTAATCCTGTTTACTTCCCTAAAGGGACGCAAAACCTCCGGACTACTTGACGGATTCGTTATTGTGAGTGGGCCAGTCTTCTCAGAGAATTTGAAGCAATTAACAAAGAATAACTTCTCTTCCTCTTCGTATTTGGCAGCGTCTATTCCTATCGATTTCAACTGTTTCCTAATCAGATCTGGCGAGTGGTCAAAAGCCATGAAGATTCCATACTTTTTTTTCTTTAACTCATTGGAGAGGATGCTGCTACTTAACAGCCAACCACTGCCCGCTGTTACGTCGTTGATAGATACCAGACTCTCTAATGGAAATCCCCCTTTCAGGATTTTGTCAAGACCAGGCAAATTTGATTTCAGGCGAGGAATTTGGTCCACCTCCGATTCTCAGACTCTATCCTGTTTGAATTATCCCTTTTCTTTTGAGCTTATCTATTTCCTTAAATTTCGCGGGCAAATACTCATCAACTACATAGGTTAATCCGTAGCGACTGAAGGCTTGTTGCTCTGCCTTTCTCTTAATGGAGAGGAACTTGCTGAGTTGATCTTGCCAAAACTTGGTCCTGTATCTGGGATCCTTTCTAAGCTCCTTTGTTCTTTTTATATCTTGCTCTGTGAACTTGTCTGTCGGTAGATTATACTTCTCAATATCTGACGCCCAAACCCCCATCCAAACGGCATCGGGGGTAGCTAGTCCTCTTAGATGAGCTGCAGTGGCAGAGCCGCTTATTATAACCATCGCAATGTGGACTCCCCAGGGATCTCCATCCGTGAAAACGTAGGCAGGAATATTGAATTCATAGTGTAGTCTTCTGATTAGTCTCCTAGTACTTCTCGGAGCTTGACCCGCCGTGTGTAATAATAATGCGTTGAAACTCTCGTGAACCCCCTCTTCAATGAATCTCGTAAACATACCACCGGATTCTATTGCAATGATCTTGTCAGCACCACAATTAACGAACTTGGAGTTTATTAAATGGGGTCCGATCATTACTCCGTCTGGATTGTCCATCATGTTGACTCTCTTGCCACGGTATTTTTCAGGGGTAGTATATTCTACGGTTAGATCGCCATATATGGCAGACCTTTCTTCTGGGAATATTTTGAAGTCCTCGCGGGGGGTTTCAATCACAGCTTCGACATCTGTAATAAGGCTGTCGGATTCCTGTTGATCCAAGAATTTAATCTTGTATGCCTCTGAAGAGTAATACACGTCTCTGAGAGTACTGCTTTTGTTCATCCTCAACAGTTCTCTGACGAATCTCATAACCCAAATGAGTTGTGTTAAACTCTTAATTTGGCCGATGTTTCTTGCTGAGCGGGTCACCATCCTTCCCGCCAATATGTACTGCCTTGAAATGGGGTCGAACTTGATGTTTGAGGTGCTTCTGCTAGGTACATCCAGGGACGGGAATCTTCCTGAAGAAAGCTGACCATACAGATCCAGACCAACGCCCTTCAGTTCTTTGAGTATGTCATCAGCTGTTTTCATTGATTCTTCATGGGCTCTTTCTTTCTCTTTGGTCACATGTTTCTTGACTTTGGCCTCAGCTTTTGTGAGACGCCAGTACGTCATCCCGCCCAGTTTTATGGACTCAACAACCCCTTCTTTCGCCATACGCGTAAGGACCCGTCTTACGGGTGCTGCTTTTTTGTATTTCAAGTTCTTCATTATGGATTTAATGGATTTCCATCTTCTAGTCAATACAGCTCTTATGGCTTCTCCGCTCAGATTTTTGGACACTCTACTTGCCCTCCTTCAAAGATTTGGATGAGTCTTTTCTTCTGGTGGAGCTTCCCGACTGGCTTTTGCTGATAATTAGCAGTCTTTTGATATTAGGGACTTCTCGTTTACCTGCAAGAAAAGAAATGTTCTCTGCCATTACTGGCAGGTATCGGCCATAAATGTCGAGACGCAGCTTCTCTCTGGCGACTCGTTCTTTTCTGTGAAGGTGTCTCATTAATCTTCTTGCACACGCTTGAATACCTTTGCGTATTTCCCCCTCAATTTCGACTCTGTCGGCTATGAATTCTTTTCCAGCAGTCTTGAAAGGTATCTTTGTGCTAACGATGTGTACAAACACAGCTATCGGCATTCCGGGCCTTATTTTGTACCGAGTCCAGTTCACTGCTTTAATCACCTTTGCAGAGACATCCTTATACTCATCGTAGATCAGAGGAATACGATTTGCGAACCTGTACAGGACAATATTCTGCTTAAGCGGGACCCCCCCTCCGTATGCTAACCCGACCTCCGTTATAAATGGATGTCCACCGTAAGATGACGGAGGTCGTTGAGCCACTGCTACGAACTCTGGATCGAGTTCCTTGCGTATACCTGCTTCGAGCATCTCTTCTCCCAAGGGGGATAAGCAATCAGCTGCAGGGGGGAGGAATCCTTGATAGCTTCGCATGTTGTGTACAAGTCTCACAACTTCTCCCATTGTAAGGGATTTCGGGTCTTTATTCGGCTGTATTTTGACTGACTTCAGGAATTTCTTTGCTATTCCTTTTCCTACTCTGTGGAAGTGCGTTGCAAGAAACTTGCCAATATTCCTCGTCTTTGTCTCTTCTATTAATCGCCTCACATGCTCTATATCGATTCCATGAGGATGTGGTTTTACCAACTTTGAAGGGGGGGGCAAAGCGTCGACTTTCCTGTGGAAGGTAGACAGGACTCCTTTTGGATCTATGAAGGTGATGTTTGCATAGGGTGTAATGAGTGCGGTCTCCCGAACATACTCGGTTACATTTAATTTCGAGCGCATCCAGTCGCCTTCAAGACTAAACTCGACAATAGTTCCATTCCAACCATTATCATTCTTTCGTCTGTCCCAACTCAATAATTCCGGAACATTTCTTTGAATATCCATACGGAGCTTCACATCATAGATATAGCTATCATCATTCGTAGAAGTTATCACGTGAAGAGGGTTGTGCGTTGTGATCTGGCCGTAGAGATAGGCCATTTTCCCACCCAAGCCGAATCTACCTCGAGCTTGCTTATGCTTGTATTTCGAGCCGTAGAGGATTTGACCGAAGCACTGCTGTATATAATCTCTCGGAACTCCGCCTCCATTGTCCTCTACCCTTAGTTGATAGACACCGTCGCTTTCTCCCGTCAGCCTTATCAGAAGGTCAGGAAGGATATTGCTTTCTTCACAGGCATCCAAGGAGTTTTCGACTAACTCACGAACAGCGGTGTATAAGGCTCGTGCTGGATTGTCAAAACCGGCTATGTCCCTGTTCCGATAGAAGAAATCGGCGGGACTAATGGCCTCATATATGGTAGAATTGTCTGTTGCCATCTTTTGGTACTCCTTCAATCTCTAATTTCCAGTAGACCATTAATAAACTATACTAATAATCAACGGGTCACAAGACTTTTCCGCCACGAATGTGGAGAAGTGTAAACAGAGGGGGGCAGTGAACTGGCCCTAGCCCTCGCAAGGGGCCATCCCTCGCTCTCTGGATCGCCAGCACGTCTCCTCTCAGAGGAGTGAATACTGGGAAGTTTTGGGCAGGTTTAAATCCTTTGCTGGTGCCTTAGGGCGAGGCAGTCATGCCCGTCAGGATATATGCGAAGGGCCTGTTTCTTCTGTATTCCTTTTCTTCACTCCAAGGCAACAAACCTCAAGTTTGGGTTTTCGTGAGAGTATTTAAGTTCACCGCAGTCCATCTCCGCTCTATCGGGCAGAGTCTTCTTGTGGAGGGCAGAGAGAGTTTTCGTGTGTGGATCAGCCCTTTATTTCAGCGGGTAATCCGCAGGTTCACGCCCCTCTTCCACAAAGATTGCTTTTGCTCCAACCAGCCTGAGCTGAGTCTTGAGTTTTGTGGCAAACGCAGAGGCCTTATATCTTGAATGAGGCGTAGACCTTATACCTTTCCATATCCAAAGCTTCTTGTTGTTTTCATCAACAATGACTGCAGCAGAATCACTTGTAGGCTTCTCGTGAATCTGTTCAATCTTGCCATTAAGTACTTTATAGACACGCATACTCGCTACCACTAACGTCACCATTAATTAAAGTGAAGAAATAATCTCTTAAGTCTTTCGGGTCTGTATGAGGATATCGCAACAGAACATCGTTCGCATCGTGAGAATCCCCATTGGAACTGGATGAACTATGGGATGATTTAATCTCCGATGAGTAAATCTTGATATCTCCTAGCTTCTGTTTTCGAATTCAGTATTCCAATAACACATCAAAAAGCTTTAGTATTACGGTAATAATATAATGGTAATACCTCGAGGAGAGAAGGAAGTACTTTTTTTAGGAAGGCGGGGATAGTGGAGTCGGAAAGCGCGAGGGAATGGGTAAGAAAAGCGAAGAAGTTTAGAATAGTGGGGCAGTATTACGAAACAGGCTACTACTACAGCAAAGCTGCAAAAGAACTCTGGAGATTCGATGAAAAAAAAGCTCGAAAATACTACAAGGTTGCTGCCGGCTATTTTGTCCTGGGAGCAGACCATCACCATAAGAATGGCTCACTGAATCTTGCGGCCAAAGGCTATGAAGACGCTGCAAGGATTTTTAGGAAGCTTGGCGCAAAGGATGCTGCTCTCGAGGCTTTTTTGAGGGCAACGAGATGTAGAATTAATGCTATTAAGTCGCACCTAGAGAAATCAGCCACAGAGCCTGAAGAAATGTCTGGATAGACTCAAGGCAACCACAATACAAAAAAGGAAGGGGGCAATATTAAAGAACAGCATAGTAAGTAAGGCTTTTCGTTAAAAGGTGAGTGAGCTGAAGAGAGGCGCAAGACTCGCGACCCTGTTCATTGCCGGCGTTTTTCTAATGGCTCTATTTGTCCCGTTGCAGAGCAACCAAGTGGGTAGAATAGTCGATAACCTCGGCTACGACGACTCAAAATTCACGACATTAAGACGTGTTACAATAGTCTGGTCAGACCTG
>JBHLPL010000131.1:0-4193 GCA_048939465.1 Promethearchaeota archaeon
CTATAGACATTAAAAGAATATTTTTCGCCAGAAGCCCCTTTAAATGTAGCCTCAGCAATTTTCCCCATAATACACCTTCTAATTCAGCGACAGCGGAACTCGATCCGGTGGACCTGATTGTTATCCGTCATTGCGGATGATCTTTTTCATCATTTTTTGTCCGTTTTAACATCTGTCTTCGGAATAATTTTCCCACGCAATACTTTCTGCACCATTCTCCCGTCCTTTACAACTTGAATACTTATCTCAGCATCTGTTTCTGCCTTATGAGATATTCCATCTATTTTAATCCACTCACCTCTTTTCATTTTCAATTCGTAACTTGCTCCGGGATTGAAAAAAATGGGTTTAAGGTTCTCTTGTTCACTCAGAAACTCAACCATCCCTTTAATTTTAACAGCAGAAGAATTTGGATCGTCGGGAATACATGGTACCATCGTCCCTGTGGATTTTGTTTGAAACTTAATAATCTTTTTTCGTGCTTCTTGGTTTTCTTCACTAGATTTTGGGTTTGGAAGGAAACCATAAGTCTCTCCTTCAGCACCCAGAATTTGCTTACCATCTTCATCTATTCGAATATACTTCATCTCTAGTTTTAATTCCGGTTTCCCCGTGATTGTTGAAGTTAAAGTACCCGAAGCTTTGTAAGTATTAGGAATAATCTTCTCTCTCTGCTCACCAGAAACAGAATACTTTGGTCCAACTAGGACAACCAATAGAACCGTCAGCAAAATAGCTATAAAAGATACGCTTAGCTTTTTTGTCATAATACCTTACCTCCTATCTCTGCCCTTAATAGCAGATAATGGTCAAGCTAAGGGGCGCGGCGGCTTCCTGCCCCGTTCCTCTTCAGCGCTTCGTTAGGTAAAATTGTCTTTGGTCCAATTTGAGGCTATGCCTTATTAGCTCTTTCTCCGCCTTCGATAGTACGCTATGAGACATCCAATGCCTACGAAGACCCCAAGACGGAGGGCATCGAGTGGGATTGCGTAATAGTATGGTATTGGCTGCTGAAGTCTTTCTTGGATTATCTGCGGCACTAAAAGGCAGGAGATAATTAGTATTATGCCAATGGTCTTCAATTTTGATTTTGTGGGTTCTCGGTCTCCCATAGTATTCCTCCTTTGCCCAACGCTCAAGGTGAGGCGCGCGGCTTGTCCGAGTCACCTCCACCCTATTGTTAGGCAACATGAAAGTCCTATTTCTCCTCACCAATATATTTGTATACTTGGGTGCCCTTGGAAGACTTCAGAGTGAGAACACCATTACTGGTAGAGTAGTCAAACATTACAGATGACGGCCAGTGGTGGAGCTTGATTTGAATCTGGCCAGTGCCAGAGACATCATAAGGTCCTCTCATCAGTTTGATGGACTCGACCTGAACATCGAGCATGGCATCCTTTCTAAACAACAGAATCTCGGGATCCCAAGGATCGATATTCGCAAAATGAGTAGTTGATGAACCAACCACAATGCGCCAGAATCCGAAAAGTGCTGGGTCTGTACGCCTCACTTCTTGCTGAGTTTTTGTAACAGGTGCTGTCGCACTCTGCTGTGTAGTCGGTGCCGTCGCGCAACCCAACAAACACAACACTACAACTGACATAACAATACCGAATCTAATTCTCATGGTTTCTTCTCCTTTCTTGCCTAACGAGAATTTCACCGGCGCGCAGGTTTTCGGCGCGTCCGTTGGAGTGAGGGGTTAGGCGGCACTTACTAATCACTTTAGACACTTTTCTTTTAATTCAAGTAGCTTCTTGTTGTTTTTATCAAACCGCAATCCTTCATCAATGACCGCTAAAGCCCAGTCTTTGCGACCGAGTTGCAAGTAAAACTCAGCCGTTCGAATTTTTGAAGCTACAATATGTGATTCTGCAGTTCCGCTAAAGCTGCTTTGAAGTGGTTCAAAGGTTCGCATGCTCATTAGTACAATTGCATACTTCTCCTCAAAGAGCTCAGGAGGAGATGCAAAGGCAAAAGTGTAATAGTTTTTCCCAAGCAATACATGTATTGCCTTCTGTCTAAACTTCGCCGGGACATCCCACAAGGTTTCAACAGCTTTGACATCATATTTGGTTGTTTTACTCACATTGAAAGTTCCGCCAAACTTAGCGCGGACGCGCTCTGCGCCATTCCGACAGTCCTGCAAGAGTTCGTCGAAATTAGCAAACGGACTTTTCTGTCCAATGACCTTAAGTTGGGCTCTGGGAGGCTGGTTCGATGAGTTAAAATCTACTTTCCCTCGTGGATCAGAAGGGTATTCATTTACCAGCCATCCCTCTGGTGGACGGATTCTGAAGAATCCCTTTGGATCGGAATAGAGCGTCTTGGATAATTGGACATCATCTTTTTGGGCTTTGGTGGGGTTATTTATCTGGGCGAAGATAGCTCTATGATCTGACAGAGCAAGAAAGAGTACTAATGTCAATCCTATTGTGGGAATTAATTGTCTAATGCTCATTTAGAACTCTTTTCGTGATAAGCGGCGAGTGTTGTCCTAACCACCTCTAGAAAGTCGCGTATTAGTTTTATATCCTGTTTCTTTATCACATGGTTTATGTTACGACCGGCTAGTCGGATAAAAAGCCTGGTAGATCCTTTCCACCAGAGGAAACCAATTCCTCCGAGTAATAAAAAAAATACTCCTTCCACTAATTTGGCCTCAGTTAACCCCACAACTCCCATCACAAAGAAAACTATACCCATAAGAAGGAACCAATACGACCATAAAGGCCGATCAATTAGTATTGCTTTGACTTCACCAAGTGGATAACTGTCGAACTTCTTATTGGCATATTCAACAAATAGACTTTGTTTGGTAAGAACGATAGTCTTGATCAAACCCGTTCTTTTGAATTGGTATTCACTGATTTTGGTTTCGCCTTTTTTGATCTCCATAGTTGCCCCCTTTAGTGTTGGTGTCCTAATTATTACGCCTAACAATGAATATATGGTTTCTCTATAATACCCCTAGCTCGAGAAGTTGCAGTATAAAACCCAAAGGTCTAAATTGCCATAATCCTTGTGAAAACAACGCATTACAGCGGTTGAACTAGTAACAAGGGGTCTTATATGTGTTCTATATAACACACTTGGTCTTCCCTTCATAAGTCATTCACAGGGCGCCACGCGCCCTTCGGACTCTGATTCAGCACATGGGTGTAAACTATTGTGGTCTTTATGTTCTGATGCCCGAGAAATTCCTGAATACCGACAAGAAACAAAAGCCTCCAAAGGGTAAATACCCCCTTGAAGGCTATTTTAACGGCACCTTCCGGAAACCCCATCTCATAACTATCCCCCAGAAGGTTAGAGGTTAGGTTGTTAGGTTATTTTGGACCGAAGGATATTACAAAAATTAGTTGAAAATGTATCTATAGTCAAGAAAAACCTTTCATTTGAAACAATCATTTAAGAATAGTAGTTATCGAATACTAACTGAATTAAGCACTTTATGACGGTTCCAAATTATAGCACATATCATTCGCAATTAATCATTGATGCTAACTAAAAGATAGCTAAGTATGGATCTGAAGAAGAGAGATGATATTTCCATCCATCCCGAAGGGAAGCATAGACTGGTAATTGTGACCCAATAGAAAGGATTTTCGGAAAACTAGGGATATTTACTGATAAACTATGGACAGCCCTGCGGAACACTTCCTATACTCTCTGCCCTTACCATCCACTTACCTTGTTACCAGAGATATCCCCCTGTATATTTTCAATCCTTCATTCCCGGCAGAACCAGCGACATTAGGGGATGTTATCAGAAAGCTGAGGATCGAGCAAGGCATGCTCCAGAGGGAGCTAGCCGAGGCAATAGGCGTGAACGAAACAAGCGTTTATAACTGGGAGAACTCAAGGACCAGGCCAAAGGGAAAATACGTGAAGAGAATAGAAGAGTACTTTTCTGTTACCTTAAATAACGCCACATATATGTAATGAAAAGAACTTGCGAAGACACTCAGCTGAGTGTAAAAAAACTGACAGCTTATAGATGGCAGATTGTGTTTTGAAAAATTAGGACTAAGAGGTTATTGGTTGTTTCAGACGTAAATATCAGTTTAGAAACTTTTAAGCCTTATTTAATACATCTTGTATTATGCAGATTAACGACAAAATCAGCGGCGGCTGTAAGACGTCCGCTGGATTATCTTGTTGGGCAATGCTCTTTCCTCTCACCGTTT
>JBHLPL010000050.1:0-13358 GCA_048939465.1 Promethearchaeota archaeon
GCCTGTTAGCGTCATGGTCATGGGCCTGTTCATTCTTGGCGAACCTCTCACGCTTTGGAGTCTATTTGGATCAGCTCTCGTATTGAGTGCCACCGTGCTAATCAGCTTGGAGAAGAAACTGGGGAGACCTTCAATCGAGAGAAACCAAAACAATCGACAGCGGAAACAGTAAATGGCACTGATTGTTAAAGGATGAGCTACCGGAGGAATGTGCTACTGAGCACGCAACAGAAGCAAATAACATAAAAAGCAGGAGGTCTCATAAAGGCCTACATCCGAGAATAAGATTCTTAAGATACTATCTAAGCAGAAGGAGAGGAGGAATTTCGAATGTCTATAAAACTGTCTTCAGGTAAGGAAATCCCGATAGATATGTACAAAGCGAGAATGGTCCAGAAAATCTCCCTAATACCTGTCGAAGAACGACTCAATGCGATAGAAGAAGCAGGCTACAATACATTCTTGCTCAAAACCAGGGATATATTTCTCGACATGCTTACCGATAGCGGCGTAAATGCTATGAGCGACAATCAATTTGCTGGTATGATCAAAGCTGATGACGCATATGCTGGCAGCATGACCTTCTACGAATTTGCCGAATCAGTAAAGGAAATATTAGGGTACGAGCACGTAATGAATGTTCATCAGGGGAGAGCGGCTGAGCACCTAATTGCAAAAGTATTCGCCAGTTCGGGCGATGTTATCCCGACAAACTACCACTTCACTACAACCAAAGCACACATTGAACTCACAGGGGCTGAATGCTTGGAAATCTTCACAGATGAGGCTTTAAAGACCGAAAGCACTCATCCGTTTAAAGGTAATATGGACCCACAAAAGCTGAAGGATACGATCGAAAAGTACGGACGGGAAAAAATACCTTTTGTACGGATGGAAGCAACAACCAATTTACTTGGAGGACAGCCTTTCTCCATGGAAAATCTGAAGGAAATCGCTCAAATCTGCAGAGGGTACGAGATCCCGCTGATACTGGATGGAAGTCTGATTTGTGAAAATGCTTATTTCATAATGAAGAGACAAAGTGGGTACGAAAATAGGACTGTTTCAGAAATAGTCAAAGAGATGTGCAGCGTTGCCGATCTATTCTATATGAGCGGAAGGAAGAACACATGCGTAAGAGGTGGTCTCATTGCAACTAACAATAGGGGACTGTTCGAAAAGATAGAGCCTTGGCTTCCAGTCTATGAAGGCTTCTTCACGTACGGCGGTATGTCTATGAGAGAAATAGGTGCTATGGAAGTAGGAGTAAGAGAGATGGTTGATCCTGATGTCGCGGGCTGTGCTATAGAGCAGATAAAATACTTCGTTGAAAAACTTGTTGAAAAGAGAATTCCTGTGGTTACACCGCCCGGCGGACTGGCCTGCCATCTGGATGCAACGAAGTTCTTGCCTCATATTCCTCAAACGCAGTACCCTGCGGGAGCTCTAGTTGCTGCGCTCTACATAGCTTCAGGGATAAGGAGTATGGAAAGAGGAACCATATCAATGGATAGAGACAAAGAAGGCAAGGAGCTTCTTTCGGATTTGGAGCTTGCCCGAATTGCGCTTCCGAGGAGAGTCTATACAATGTCGCATATCGAGTACGCAGTCGACAGAATAGAATGGCTGTATAAGCACAGAGAACTGATAAAAGGCCTCGTATTCGTCGAAGAACCTCCAGTACTCAGATTCTTCTTGGGAAAGCTGAAAGCTCTGGAGAACTGGGCAAGAGACCTAGCTGAAGCATTTAGAAAGGAACTCGGTCCATACTGAGCATTTGTCTCTGTTGGTTGAAGGATCTCACATATGGAAATATGAGGCACATGAAATCATTTGCTGATTTACCCCCGGTAAGCCTAGATAGTAGATTTCTAAATCCAGATACATCTTGAGTTTCGAGGGCAATCAGCTAAGGACACTCATGTCTGCCGTCCAAAACTTGGAAAAGGCAGTTCTTTCACTGTGGTTCCTAAGAAGAAGCCCTATAAAATGTTGGAGCGCGACAGCCACTTCCGGTTTCTCAGCAAACCTGATCTCAATCTTGTTCTCGATGTAGTTTCCCACAATTCCGTAATCTTTCAATTCCTGCAACTTCTTTTCGATTCTATACCTGGCATATTTGAGCTGTTTCTTGATCTCTTCTGCTGAGATCTCAATTAGGAACCCATCACCGTTTTTCAGTTCTCCGTACCGTCCTATGGTCCAGAGGAATTTCAGACCGTCCTTCTTTCTTTTCACTTCTTGCTCTTGTCCGCCACGCGTTTTGCAGTGCAATGTCAACATGCTTTCAAGTTTAGAATGCAGCTTCTGCATTGCCTTCTGCAGTTTGTCCGGTTTGATGCTTGTGCCTGAGAATGCTTTAGGGTTCAGGTGAGATGGATAAGGTACGGTCGAAGCACTGACAGGTTGAGACGTTGCCTCGAATTCGGTTTTGCTAATTCTCTTATGGATTTCATCAAGTCTTGCCTTGTTTAGATAAGGTAATGCGAATCTTTCATACTCCTCCTGCGTTCCTTCTTTTTTCGTTCTCTCAGCAATGATATTTGTGGCGTGGACTAACCAGTTTATACGGGGACAGGGGTAGTCAAGACAGTAGCCGCAGTTATCTACGTTGTTTTTCAAGACACACCTTCTGGTGGGACAACTGCTCCAGAGAGGTACTCTATCCGGAGTGTTGAAGCACCCCTCGCAGTGAGGCTTATCATATACCCATCCACGAGTTCGATGGAACTTCTTCCATCCCTTATCGACTGCGTTGCGATCTTTGTCGGATTTGAGATTGGCTTTGTATGCAGGACAGATTCCGCAGTTAAATCCACAGAGAGAAATCTCTTCGTTCATTCCAAATCAGCAAGAAGTTATTCTAAGGTCATAAAAATGTTGCGGCTCTGATGAAAAGATGCTCAGAAACCACATCTTATCTAACCTGCTTTGCCTCCCACAATTCGAACGCCAATTTCAAAAGCTTCACCCATCATCTTCTTATTCTTCTTTACCCCGCCCAATTCATCATCCTCATGAGCGTAAAGAATCGTTTTTACCAATTCAATGTTTGCCCACTCAAAAAACCCTTTGACAGAGACTAGAGTCGTGTTGAATTCTTGCTCCTTGCCTGCAACTGCGACAAATACTCCTTTCCTCTTTTTCCTCATTCTTCTTTTGAAGACGTATGTTCCTGATGGATCCTTCACGTAGGGAACCAGGCAATTACATCTATCTATCATAAGCTTGGTCTGAGCACTTACGGTGTCGAAGTAGATCGGAGAACCCAAAACAATTACATCGGATGTCTCCAACGCAGCATAGACCGTTTTCATATCATCTTCATAGAGGCAGTACCCAGGATCGGGGTCTACCCCGCAACTCTGACATGGCTTGATGTTCAAGTCATTAAGATAGATCTTCTGCGTTTTTGCTCCTTGGCTGTTTGCTCCCTTCAGCACTTGAGTAACTAGCAAATCAACATTTCCCTTCTTTTTAGGGCTGCCAACGATACCGCCCACCTTCATAATAATCCCCTCGATTGGATCTGAATATATGCTAGACCATTTCTATTACGATTTCCTGAGATCGAGCCCTTATGCCCTCCTATAGTGCAAGACAAGCATAATAAGGCTTTTAAAGCCTTGAAACTTATCCTCAGACCGTGATGAATATGTCTACGGAAGACAAAATGTTAGAAGAACTGAAAGAGATTAGGAAGTTGCTCACACCTCCGCCACCTTCCCCACCTCCGAAGGGCATTAAGAATGAGTTCTTGGACTTCCTCAGCAAATATAAGGTCTTGGGTTTGGCTGTTGCCTTCATAATGGGTCTATACCTTGGACGTGTGGTTCAGGCACTCGTGACCGCCTTCATCATGCCAATAATCGAGCTCGTCCTGCCAGGCATCAATTGGGAAATGATAACGGTCGGTCCTTTCCGAATTGGCCTCTTCGTTGGTGAGTTGATAACCTTTGCTATCGTGGCCATGGTGATCTTCCTCATCGTTAAGCTCACCCAAAGATGGGGAATTGAGTGATATAAACTGTCCTTCTTCCCCTTTTTTTGATGCCCGGTTCTTGGATGGCGGCGAATAAGGTTCGGAAGAATACTCACCTCGGCTCTTCAGTAAGCTATGGCTTGAGATGACGTTTGAAGAAATCAACGATCTTTCCATAGGCTTTTACTTGATTCTTGAACTTGTTGACGTCATGCCCTTCGTCTTCGAACATCAGATATTCGACTTCGGTGCCCTGTTTTCTGAGCCTGGCCACAACATCGGCCGATTCAGCCTCAATAACGCGAGGATCGTTCTTGCCCTGTATAACCAGAAGAGGTGCTTTGACTTGCCCGAAATAAGTGGCTGGCGATCGTTCTGTTAGAAACTTACCATCCTTCTCCGGATGGCCTATCGTAAGGTAGAAGTAAGTCTTCCAAGTCTCTGGTAGCCTCTGCACGAAAGTGATAAGATTGTACGGTCCAAACATCTCGCAGCCAGCCTTCCACAGGTCCGGATAGCGGGCAACCAGCCAGAGAGTCATGTATCCCCCGTATGATCTGCCCGTAACCGCACGTCTGCTAGAATCGATTCGAGGGTCTTTCTTCAACATCTCAAGTCCCTCAACTTGATCTCGAGAGTCATCACCTCCCCAGTCATGATCCACCGTTTTCATAAACTTCTGACCGTATCCCGTACTACCTCGAACGTTGGGTACAAAGACGGCAAAACCGTTCAGCGTTAGATATTGAATCAAAGGCATAGAGAACCATGTGAAATCAGGTCTCTCTTGACTTTGAGGTCCCCCGTGTACGTATAGCACTAGAGGATAGGGCGGTTCATATCCCAGAGGTTTCGCTGGAAGGTAAAGGCGGGCTGAAATCCTCAAACCGTCGAAACTTGTAAAACTGGCATCTTCTCCTGAAGAAAGGAATCTCTCATCTATGCCAAGGATGCGCTCATTTGAAATACGAACATACTTCTGGTTCTTAGAATTGGGATTTATGAGATAGAGCTGGGACGGAGAGTTGGCCCTAGTGAAAGCTGTCACATACTCTATCCTTGGTGGAGACTCAGATTCGTCTACAAAGGAGTTGAGGCCTAGTTCGTGTACAAGGGTTACACCATCATTGAGGGGTGATTGTCCAACCAGAGTGTGAGAAACGTGGATTCTCGGTGGTACCTCCGAATCATCAAGCCGGCCTTCATACCACCAACTGCAACCGTCGATGTTATAATGAAGCAAGTAAGTATCCTCGTGAACGTGTTGGATCTCTTCGAGCTCACCCATCCCCTTATGTTTTATGCCATCGATCGGCACCGGGTGAATCTCCTTAGGATCCTCTATGTCCAAGATGCCAACTCCTCCAAAATCGTCGTGGACGGTTGTTTTGAAGATTAGTGCATGATCGTCTCTTATGAAATAGACAGGAACAGAAAGCCCAAGAAGTGGATATTCCTCACCTTCTTTCCTCTGATCTATAGGAGTTCCAAAGAGAAGTTTTCGACGGGATGCACCGTGTTCCCAGATAAAAACGACCTCATCATTGGCAGTGTACGTATCTGCTAGAATCAACTTCTGGTGATTCCCGTTGTGACCTGCGTGGTAGTTGCCATAAATGCTCTTTCCTAGTGATTGAATCTTTGGACCTTTCAGGTCAACCTGAATGGTTTCACGGTCGGGTGTTTTACGATCATCTATGTTAAAATACGCTATGGCGGCCTTTTCATCAAATCCGATTAGCAGGAGCTGCTGCCCCTCGTACCGTTCGCCAAAAATAGACTCTGGTACACCTCCAGTTTCCGGAACAAAGCAAGGCTGATAGTTTTCGTTTCCATCTTGATCGATCTGGACCAACACCTTCTTAAGAGTCGGTACGACCTGGAAGCTGTCACCGGCCATTAGATGTGGATTTTGAAGAGCCACACCTCGAGGCAGCAGCGGCTCAGGTATACTGCCACCTCGATCCATGGCGTATAGGCTGAACATACCGCTCATGTCACTAATGAAATAAACTCGATCACCTACTAGCTGAGGAACTAGTAGTTTTCTGGCTGAGAGCAGAGACTCCAAAGGAAATTTCCCTTTTGTGTCCACAAATATCATCTCCCTTTTTCTATATTTCACCTTCTTTTAGTTGGTGAGTCGCACGAACAAACATCTGTCCCATACCGCGGGAAGTCTTATAAGTGTAGCGCGAGAACGCATCTCCAAAGACTGCGTGTCTAATGATTTTTCTTGGCCGCTTATAGAAGCCAAGATAGGCCTTCCATAACAATTCGAGTATTTGATCCCTCGAGAGATGCTCAGTTCTCATAACCGGATGCGCAAAATCATAGCTGGACCAGTCGAAGTCTTCAACCAACCCCTTTTCCGCCATTTTCTCATAAAACTCCGTGCCGGGAACAGGGGTAACGAGGGCAAAAATGGTAACAAGAGGGTCCAACTCTTTGGCAAAATCAAGAATGTTTTGGATGTCCTTTTCATCATGATCCCAGTTTCCCAACATCATGAAGACCCATGCGTGAATCTTATTCTTTTTGAGAAGTTTAACTGCTTCCTTGGCCTTTTCAGCGGTCGTTTGCTTGTTATAGAACTCTAACTCTTGATTTGAGTTGGACTCAACCCCCAGATTTACCATGAAAACACCGGCTTTCTTCATCTTGGGGATTAAGTCCTTGTCACGTACCAGCAAGTCTGTTCTTGTTCCGTCTATCGCCATCCTGATCTTCAATCTGCGCTCAATTATCTCATCAAGAAACTGCTCGGTCCTATCACGATCTACGTTGAATGACAGGTCATTAACCCAAAACGCATTCGTGGCGTACTCGCTATTCAACTCCTGAATCATATCTACTGCCTTCCCGGCACTCATTTGGCGGAAAGGCTTTTGACAGATTTTGGGAGAGCAGAATCTGCAGTTGTACGGACATCCCCTGGTCGTGACAACAACTGCAAAACTACCCCATTTAGGAGGTATCACCGGCAGCCTATATTTCTCCATCGGCAGCAAGTGCCATGCGGGAAACGGCAAATCATCAAGATCAGGAATTGGAGGCCGATCCTTATTATGAACTATATCCCCGTCTCTCCTAAATGACAGTCCTTCAATTTTCTCTAGATGAGGGGCTTTCCTACGAAGCTCACCTATGAGTTCATGACATGTGAGCTCGCCATCACCTCTAACTATGAAATCTAGACTCCTGCATTTCTCAAAGGATTCATCGGGAGCCAGGGTCAACTGCAGACCTCCGCCCACGGTAAAGGTTTCTGGATTCAAGTCCTTGGCAAGCTCAAGGCACTTAAACGAATCCGGAACGAAGCAAGTCATTGAGCTTGTGACTCCCACAATCCAGGGATCTCTTCTCTTGATCTCATCTCTTAATCCGGCCCAGTCGATCTTTTCCATATTACAGTCCAAAATATCAACTTCGATTTTGTTTTTATCAAGAAAGCCGGCCAAGTGGGCAAGTCCCAAAGGCTGTGCAAAGAATCCCCCACCTCCAGCAAAACCCCAGTATCTTCTGGGTGGATCGATCAAGAGTAGGTCCATGTACCCTCCTCCGTACGGATACTTACAGATTACCTAAAAGTAGTATAAAAACATAATTAGCCATTGAAATCTATCACTTGCCTCTTTGAGACTCTTTTCTGGGATGCCCCACTGTCATTCGTTGAATCACGTTAATCGTCAGGTCTAGAAAACAATTAAGCTAGTAAAACATGCTCCTTATTACAGAAAAGTTTTTTATAGGACTAAACTACAACTTAGGCAACAATATCTCCTAGCCGTTAATGGCTTTTGATGGAGGAAATCTCCAATGCCAAAGCTGGCAACTTCAGATGATATAATTGACATTGCCACGAAAATCGTGAACGAGGCAGACAAGAAGGGTATTACACTTAGGGTGATGGGTGCTGTTGCAGTCGCTCTACACCTCAACGATCATTATGGTTTATGGCAAGAATTAGGGCGAAAACTCACAGACATCGATTTCGTGGGATATAATAAAGAACGAAAAAAGATAGAAAGCATGTTGAAGTCATCCTTTGGTTATGAAATATTGGAATCAAGTCTCACTCCTGCCCTCTACCTGCGGAGGATTATTTGGTGGGATCCTTCCAAAGATGCCTTAATGATGCCAAGCGGAAAGAAACCACTTAATGGTGATGTTTTTCTCGACAAGCTTCAAATGAACCATACGATCGAATGGAAGGGCAGGCTACATATCGATAACCCTACTATCCCCTTGGCAGAAGTCGTGTTGCAGAAAACACAGATAGTTGGAGGGGAGAAGCATCTGGGAATGGGCGAAAAGGATGTCAAAGACATGATATGTCTTCTCCTGGATCATGACGTGGGGGACAGCGATGATGACAGAATAAATGCAAAAGTAATTGCAGATACTCTATCCAATGACTGGGGTTTTTATCACACTGCCACCACAAATCTTAAACTCCTTAAGGAACAGTGGCTTCCCAAGCATAATCTGCCCAAAAAAGACAACGATATCATTCTGGCAAGAATTGACAAGCTCTTGGACGCTGTTGAAAACAAGAAGAAGTCCTTTAAATGGAAAATGCGTGCAAGAATCGGCACAAAGAAAAAGTGGTTCCAGACAGTCGAAGAAGTAGAGAGAATGGAGCAGTACTGTCCCAACTGTGGCGCAGAAATGGAGCTTGGCTCAGAAGTCTGCAAGAACTGCGGGACCACATTGAAATCCTAGGTGAGACATCCAGATAACCTCACTTCGGGTTGACGGAAATAAGAGAGCAAAAGAAATGCTAAGAAAATGAATGTTCTCTTTCCTACTCCCTGATCAAGATGGTTTTGATCTATTGCCTTTTACCCCGAAACGAAGAGAACATCCTCGATTTTCTTGTCTGAAATCACTACGTGAGCTCCCCAAAGCACACCTTCGCCGTATTCGCTACCTGGATTAACACATAGGGTATTTCCCAGCTTGATTTTCCCCCGAGATTCATGAATGTGGCCGTGCAGCGCCAGAAGTGGTTGATATTCTAGAATGGCGTCTCGAACTGCTTGGCTTCCGACACTGATCATTTTGTAGCCCCCTCCTAGCTCTAGCTTCGGTGTAAGAGTCTCATCAAGCTCCGGTGCAACATCGAGTGAGGTCCCGTACGGAGGAGCATGAAAGTTGAATATTGCATTCTTGAAGTCCTTGACATCACCCATCATCTTCTCGATTATATTCCCTAGCTCCTCGTCAGTTACATCTCGAGGACAGTTCCATGGTGTCATGTTGCAGTAGCCCGTGCTTACCATCTCATGTATGTCATCAATGTAGACAACTTTTTCCTCTGGATTTATGATATGATCTGCACTTGAACTTGATAATACATCAGAGACTTCAGGTATGTCGTCATTGCCTCCAGTAACGTACAGTTTTATGCCCGTTCCTGACAGACGTTCTTCAGCCAGTTTTACCCATCCTTCCAGCGTTTCCAGCACCAAACGGTTGAACAGGTCATTGAATCTTTTCTTGTCTTCATTTAGTCCTTTTAATTCCTTCTCAGTCGTTCGATAAGGATAGTAACCGGCATCATGGATTCTTCTTTCGACTTTTTGAAGCTCTTCTTCTGTTTTTCCTGAGAGGATATTACCATAAAGTTCAGCCTTGTGAGATCCGTCAGACTGCTTTACAAACGGGACTATCATCTTTCCAGTAATGTCGCCGCCAAGAATCAGAACATCTATTTTGTAGATCTTCCCCGCATTGATGAATTTCTTAAAGGTCACTTCGGATCCGTGCACATCAGTTGCGTAGAAGAGTTTTGTCTTCTTGCCCATTTTTTACCCACCTTCTGGGTTTGGTATTTTTCCACCTTTAAATAAATCTTTCTCTTGAAACCTGTGTGAACGGTACTGAAAACAAAAAGAAGGGGAAAGTAAAGTATACTGCGTCAGTCAGGTGGGATTTCTCTGAACCTTATGTCCATGGGAACTCCTTTTGATTTCCTGTAGAAGTACGAGACCCAGAAGAGTACCGTAGGAACACCCAGTAGGAACAGTATGGTTGCACTCAGGTAGATAATCTGTAAACCTACAGCTTCTCCTGTAAGCGCTGGGAATAGGATTGAATACACGGAGAATGCGCTCATTGCAGCTGATATCAATCCAAGCCAAAACGTTATCGGAGCTCCAGCAAACCTCTTCTGCACCACAGCAGGCGCTCGCTCGAATATGTCCTTTCTTCTGAAATGGAAGACCATGCCTACGATTCCTAAGATAGTCCAGCTTATCATCCAGACCGCAATTGTGTGCGCAATGTATGCTAGCCACGGAGTAAATGTAGCTACAGTGTGGATAGAAGTAGCGCATACGCCGCCCGTTAATACTGAGCCCCATGCGCGTCCCTTCGTATCGACGGCCGCTACAAAGTTCGGAAGAATACCATCAAAGGAGTATGCGAATAGGTTCCGTATCGGGCCGAATCCAAGTCCGAGTATGCCACCCCAGTTGATGATAAACATGCCAACGGGGCCCGCTATCAGAGACAGGATCAGATTATCCGTAAGATAGGCGGTCAAGACATAACAGACCGGAGTGTACGGATATGGAGCCCACACCACAGAATCCAGTCCAGCAGCATTAATGTATGAAACGGCTTCGATCATGTTGACGCCTATGCCGGTGTAGGTTGCTAGGACGAAAAGCTCCCAATAGACTATGAACATTGCAATTGATCCGAATTGTGCTAGGAACATCGATTTCCTGATCTGCTTTATCTCCCCTGCAATATTTGAAACGTAAGTTGAACCCAGAGTGCTTAGCTGGTGATAAGTATAACCCGCCATTACAGTTGAGGTCATTGAAAACAAGCCAGGCGTCCAGCCGCCACCGGCGGGGGGTGGTGCAGCGGCTGTGGCATAAACATTGGCGGAGTCTATCCCTCCTCTGCTTAGCAGCCTCGCTTCCATTGCAGCCGGGGTTGTTGTGAAGTTGATAAACATATAGGTAAAGAGCATTATCCACGTGGTAAACATTACGAACCATTGAGCTCTCATAACCCATTTTGTGCCAAGCCACATGACAAAGAACGCAAAGAAGATTTGGATAAAGCCAAGACCCCAAGCAAGGGGGGTCGTTACGTCCCCGAGCATCACGCCGGCATTCTGTAGACCAGTGTCTCCATTGAAGAGCCCGATCTGATATACGGTATCTGCGATTCCCCAGCTGGTTCCCCAACCGGCGAGAGAACCGGACCACATTAGCCCGCCTCCAAAGACCATTCCCCAGGAGGCCAGAAGACCAATGTAGGGATGTATGATTCGGCTTCCGAAGATATACTCACCGCCGGATCTAGGCATAGCAATCGAAAGCAGTGCATAGAGGGCTACGATAGGATAGAGCATAGCAATCATAGTAGCAGCTATGTATTGGTTGGCACCAGGATAGAGCACCTGGGACCATATGATGTAGTGGTATGCATACGGAATTGTGGGATTCACGAAAGCGTACATAAGGGCATCGAGTGGACTGACAACTCTTACAAGACCTGAAGCTTTTCTTACAAAGACTTCTCTTTCACCCACGAAAATCTCCCCAAAACCTTTTTGAAGACAGCATATTATTTGTCATAATTTAAATAGTTTTTGGCCTGTTTTTTAAAATAGAAAATTGTTGACTTGTTATAAAGTCGCCTTATATGGTTCTTTGGCTTTCTCATTGATGCAAAGTGTACTCATTGGCTTATTTGTGGGACCAAAAATGCTATCTTTGATTTACAGTCTGAGTAGGAATTATCATCTCTGTTTGCGATTCGAATATAGGGAACGATATTCGTTTTCTTACTTGATCATCTCCTCAGCATCGTTAAAATACCGCCTGCAAGACCTAATGCACCCCCAATGATATTTATGATGCCAAAACCAAGAGTGATAACGGGGATGCAATAGAAGAACGCCATAAGACCCCCAAACCATGCCCTACGTTCGGAGCGGCCCAGAGTTCCTCCGGCTATTATGAAAAAACCGTTCATGATGCCTAGAGAAAGGTTCATGTAACCTTGCTGAACAAGCAGCGCCGCGTCCTCAGGGTCGGCAACCTGAGCAGCGACATCGAAAAAGCCGAAAAGGTAGAATATAGCAGCGCCTATAACCAGGATGCCCGCCGCTAGTGTTATTGGAAATCCCCATTTGAACTCCTTGTGTTCGATTTCTCTTGTTTCTTTTCCCGTTTGAGTCATCAATTCCTCTTCATATTTCTTCTTTCTTCCCTTTCGACTGCTCAAAAAATGAACCTCCTACTACGGCAAATTACAAGAACTGTCAAGGGTAAGGATATTCTACGAAGTCATATAATAAATTTAACAGACCACTATGCCTTCCCTTATTCTTCAGCTTCTCCTTCTTTCCGAGAATTCCTCCAAAAAGGAGGAAATAAACGGATCTCGGTCTTCTTTATCGATTAGCTCGTAAACCTGCTTAGCTTCCATAATTGTATCTTCAGATTCACCTTTGCTTAGCCTCGCAATAAGACCAGCAAGCTTATACCAATTATTGTTCTTGAGAGGTTCAACTCCTTTGCCCAAACGCTGATTCCTGAAGTCCTGTACAACTCTCTCGCCCTCGTCGGGTCTCCCCAATCTTACCTGCATTGCAGCCACAACACAAATAGCTCTCGCAACTTCGTCAGCTGTTTCTTCATCCAACTTCGACCTTTCAGCCCAGTCAAAGAACTTCTGATACTCTTCAACGGCCTTTTCAAAATCAGCTTGCATCTTGTAACATTCACCAGTATCGGCATGGGCTAGAGCAGCTGTCGGTCTTAGGTGTTTCTTAAGGTCGGCAAAGTCCTTACCAGCAGGAAATTCTTGAGCTTTAATTATCCTTGAATAGTATCGGAGTGCTTGCTCAAACTTTCTTAGTCTCCTATAGCATCCGCCGGCTCGTAAATATAGTCTGTAGCCCACAACTCTGGAAGCTGGGGCCGGCCTACCAGATCGATCGACCAAGTCTGCTTGTTTCAAGTAATTCTCAGCACCTTTCTCAAAAAGCTCGGCCGCTTTCTCAAATTTTCTCCTTCTCTCCGCAGACATAGCTGAAGCTGCGTAGAAAAGACCGTAGAATTCATGAAGAGCGGCCTCCTGGCGTATCAGCCATTTGTCCGGCTTATCTGTTTTTTGTAAGGTCTTCTCGAAGTCAAACATTTTTTTCTTTGCTAGAATAGCGTTTTTGAAGCATTGAGCCGCCTTATCATAATTCTCATCCTCGAAGTAAAATCTCAGTCCGTTGGCCCAGTAGTAATTACTCTGCCCAACATGGGCATTGGAAAAAGCTATGTATTTTTTCTTTGCAGAAGGTGCCACCTTTGAAGCTTCTTTATAGGAATCAGAAGATTCCTTGAAGTGAGCG
>JBHLPL010000051.1:0-13268 GCA_048939465.1 Promethearchaeota archaeon
AGCTGGGACAAAATTGCGGGCTACGGCGTACTAAGTGAGGGAGTCTTCTTGTGAGTTAAGCGGTGCATAAAATGATCATTAGCTAATTGCTTCAACTTTCATATGCTACTGCTGCTTTCTTCCCCTTCTACTCAAAATTGTTAAATTTCCCTTTTAAGTCTTTCGGTCAAGCGGATTGATAGCGAAGCATAAACAATTAAAGAGGAAAACTATTAAATCCAATGGAAAAAGTCTATTGTTGGCTCTATATTTGGCGAGTGAGAGTCTATGAGTAGAAATCTATGGATAGTCAAGCATTCTCCCAAAACGGCAAAAGAGATAATAGGTAATAGGACTGCAGTCAAGGAGCTAGTGGACTGGATTCTTTTATGGCAGAAGAAATCCCCCGCAAAACGAGCAGTTCTGCTTCACGGTCCACCTGGCACCGGGAAGACAGCATCAGCTTACGCCGTGGCCAACGATCTCAATTACGACATTGTTGAGCTCAATGCCTCAGACAAGAGAAGTCAAGCCGAGATTGCTCAGATTGTGGGGGCCGCTGCCAGAGAAAGATCTCTTCTGGGATCCGGTTATCGAATTGTTTTAATTGATGAGATTGACGGAATCAGTGGAACAGAAGACAGAGGGGGAATTGGAGCTCTCACCAAGATAATTAAGGAAACCAAGAATCCCATTGTCATGACGGCTAATGACCCTTGGAACGTAAAACTCAGAACCCTTCGAAGCTACTGTCGCATGATAAGCTTTCGTAGAGTCTCAAAAAGCTCGATTGCTGCTCTACTGAAAAGAATCTGTATTACTGAAGGCTTGGAAGTTGAGGAGGAAGCTGCAAAGATGATTGCTGAGAAATCAGGAGGAGACATTCGGGCAGCGATAAACAACCTACAGGCCATTGCGGAAGGCAAAAGAAAGCTCACGGTCAGAGATGTTGAAGTTTTGGGATATCGCGATCGAACTGAAAACATCTTCAATGTATTAAAGGAACTCTTTTCGTCCAGGACATTTGGCGATGCCATTAGAGCAGTAAACTCGGTTGATGTCGACCATGAAATGTTGCTCCAGTGGATTGCTGAAAATGCTGCACTGCATTTGCCCACTCCTTGGGAGCGAGCAGAAGGTTACAATGCGATTTCCAGGGCAGACATATTCCTAGGAAGAATCAGGCGGCGTCAGAATTGGAGTCTCTTGAAGTATGTGTACGATCTTATGAGTGCAGGTGTAGCGTTGTCTATAAGAGGACCCTATCGTTGGACAAGATATCAATTCCCGTCTTGGATACTTAAGCTGAGCAGAACCAAGGGCTCCAGGAGGGAATTGAGGCAGATAGCCGAAAAGATAAAAGTCAAATGTCACACATCAATTGGGAGGGCCATACAGGATTTCATACCATTTATTGAAATCATTTTTCGGAATAACCCTGAGCAGGCAGCCAATCTTGCCGAGTGGTTTGAGTTCACCAAAGAGGACACTGAAGCTTTGACTGGAAAAGCAAGTACGGAGAAGACTGTCCAGAAGAAGCTACTCAAAGGATAGGATCATCAGCCAAAAGGAATAAGGTCATAATACGATTTTAGCAGTCTTTTATTCAGAAACTTAGGAGAGAAGGATTTGGTCAATCAGCTGACAAGGATTTATGCAACAGAATTCATAAGAAGTCTGGCTCACACCATGCTGGGTATTTACCTACCAATATATATCTTGGACACTGGGTCTACCCCAACGGGATTATCGTTGTTTTTTATCCTAGTTTTCTCCTTCAATGCGATAAGCTCATTCCTATCTCTGACTTTGTTCAAGAAAAGAATGAGTCTTGGATTGTTTGTGTCACTTGTTTTCAGAGGCGTGTTCTACTTCTCAATCTTTTTGGCCATGGACTGGCAGATAATCGCACCTATTTTTGGATTTGCGGTCGGGCTTTATTGGTCATTTATAGATCTAAGCCTGATTGCATTGCCAAAAAGAGAGGAATCTGGATTAAGGATAGGTATACTCTACATGGCAATGCAGATAGCAGGAATAATCGGTCCGATAATAGGTGGATTCATAATCACAGATTTTGGTTATTCGAATCTATTCCTCATGGCGGTAGCGCTACTAATGCCGACTGCGGTTCTCGCGCTCTCGGTGGGACAGCTGAAAACCGATTTTGAGACTCCTTCTGCGCGGTTTGTAAAAGAATATTTTAAGAACAGCAGAGACAATCGTTTGCTACTTGTATTTGTACCACTTTATGGTCTAATTACTGCTCAAATGTGGGTCTACTATCCACTGCTTCTGCGACAGTGGGGGCAAACCGAGCTTGGAATGGGTATCATCCAAACAACAGTGGGCATATTTGTTGCAGTGACTCTCATTGGTGCTGGGAAACTTTTTGACCTAAATAGGGGCCGACATGTCATTATATCCTCGCTACTAATGCAGACCGTTTCTCTTCTGATGCTTGGAATCGCGTGGACCGTCGAGATCTTTACTGTCGCAGGATGGGTGGTCTCTCTCGCGTCCTCCTTAATGACATCACCGTTTTGGGCAACAATAGCGGGAACAACAGAAAAAAGATTCTACCCATCTCTGGTCATAATGGTCACTTCACTCCTGAACTCAGGACGAGTGGCGGCTTTTATTATGTTCGAACCCCTCTTGGCAAGAGGAGACCTAGCGCTGATTTACTTCATTGTTGCCGGAATAGCATTAGTGGGTCTACTCGTTGCGTTCAATTTCTCAGGCTATTTCTATTCGGCAAAAAACTGATGAGGCTACGAATAATTCTCTTGAAGCAGATCGAGGTGTTTGAGAGCCATCTCTGATGAGACCGATTTTTCAGCAAATCGTCTTCTTATTGTTTCCAGCAAATACTCTGGAAAGAAGGTAGGAAAGCGAATATCGGTTAGGAGGAACACCCACTGTTTGTTGTCCCTTATTCTTAAAACTACATTGGACTCCTCAAGCCGCTTTATGATTTTGTTTGTAGCAGAAGGTTTAATCTCCAGTTCCTTTGAGATGTCAGTCACCAGCCTGGGTTCTTCTCTGAGTAGAAGAAGCATCGAATAGATGTCTGGATCCAGCATAAGCTGTGAGATCTTCAAGCTGTCTTCTTCAGTTATTTCATATTGGCCAAAGAACTCACGTGTTGCCTCAAGATACGACCTAGCCGTTTCATCGGATGGTTTGCCTTGTTCAGCCAGTTCTACTATTTTCGCAGCGGGGCTTCTCATTACAAGAAAATCCCTTACTAGAAAGGCACACTGTCCCGGCATTCCCGCGACCCAGGACAGCACAACGAAGTTGTTTCTGGTCAAAGGCGAGACTAGCGCATCAATGCTCCTGATAGACCTTCCAGATTCTTCTTCCAGAAGATACTTCAGTTCCACTAAGGACATTGGTCCCTCCGTCAATTTGCTGTGAAGAAGGACATGAAGTTTGTCTTTGTACAGCAGAGCCAGCTGTTGCTCGTCTGTAAGTGAGGCCATCTTCAGAAGACGGTCATATGTGGATTTAAGAACTTCTTGGAATTTAGTTGAACCGACCTGAGAAAGAACATCTTCTGCAATATCCAGCAGAGGAGCTTCGTACATCCTAGCATCCTCATCTATGTTCAGAATGAGAGCAATGAAATACTGTGGGGTTGTTTCCACGCCTGTAAAATAACTGGCAATGTTTAGATTTGCCTCCTCTAGCGAAAGAGTCAAGAAGCCTGCCTGTCCCTCTCCTACTGCATGGCTTGTGAAGATTCTCATAAGATTTTGAGCATCAATCTCAACAGTTCCTGGATATTTCGCCTCTAGGACTACTCCAGTAACATCATCCCATTTTGCGACAAGTATACCTTCTGGCAAACATATCACTCCTATTATTCCATATTTACATCCTTCTTAATTAAATCTAACGTCTTCCTTCTTACTTCGGAAGGGAGGGCTTTAAGCTCCCTCAGTATGGTCTCCTTATCAGAATCTGAAATGCCCTTCATACTCTCAATCTCTTCTCTAAACGCTTCTAGTTGTTGATCAGTTTCAGGTGTGTCTGTTTCCGGAACCTGCTCAACTTCATCTGTTGGGCTTCTGGCTTCTTTAGGTTGCTCATTTCTCGTTCCGATATCCTTGGTGTGGACATCTTCAGTCTGATTCTCTCGGCGGCCTTCTTTTTCTGAGTGCGACGCCTCTTCAGAGGGTATTTCAGTTTCCTCTAGCGGTGGCTCAATGGTCGGCAGTCTTGGAATTACAATAGCGTCAGCCGGACCAGTTACTTGATCAAATACGCTTTGCTGTATATCATCTCTTGTTCGTACCCCGGGTTGTTTGGGTATCTTGCCCTTTCGAATGTCCTTCTTCATCTTCATTATCTTTCGAACTACTGCCGGAAATCTGATGTATGGGTTTAAAACCACGTAAAGAAGGGCTCCAGCAAGCCCAACAATAGGAATGATAGTAACGAATAGCCAGCCGGGAACTCCAAAGATGTACCATTGTTGCCATACGCTAATAGTCACAGTTATTTCCTGCTCCACGGAGTAGAAGTCATGAATTACCCCAATCCTGACCGTATAATGTCCGGCCAACTCGGGGACTTCAATCTGATCTCTGTAGGGTTGTCCTTCGAGTTTGGTCATATTGTGCCAGACACCCGGCTCCCAGCTTAGCTCGTATTGCACGACTGCTGTGGAAACGTTTCCGCCTGTTATAGGGTCAACAAGCTCAACAGTGAGCCAGAAGCCTCCTCCTGCCTCAACATTCGCTTCTTGTTGGGTCGGGCGTAATAGGTTGACATCGATAAGTCCCGTTTTCCCGAAGTCCGTAGTAAGAATAGTGCCCGCTTCATATCCGTTGGTCCAGTCCACGTTAATCATGTACGGGCCGGTGAGGGAACCGTCAGGTACAACAATAACATCTGAAATCGCAATACCACTAGCATTCACAACCATGTCAACCGCAGAAGGCCATATAGAATCAGAAGGATCGGTGATGGAAATGGTTGCGTTACCAAGGTCGGTCGGAGGAAAGCCGTTTTCATCCAGCAGCCCAGCAATCACTCGAATACTATCCCCATCAGAGAAGGTGGAGCTATTCATCCACGTTCCGTTGGTCAGAACTTGGAGCTGGGCATCGGATACATAATTCTTAGAGTTGGCTTGACAAGAATAGAGTCCGTACAGACCTATGGCAGTTGAGTTGACAGTCAGTATCTTTTTGCTTCCCAGTGTTGTGAGCGTATAATTTTCGTCCCCTGGTTGATGACTGATACCATTCGGGTCAGAAATACTGGTCAAATACCAGTCCGAAGGAATAGTCAGATTGAAGTAGTAGTCAGTGTATTTTGTAGGGCCCTCACCTCTCGGCTCGTCATATATACTCATCTCTGTTCTATGAGAAAAGGACCAAGCAACATTTGACTGGTGGTCTACTTCAAATGCTGCAGGATTGCTGGTAGTATTGTAGGCTGCGAAGACGGTCACATTCGCCTTAAGGCTCACCTCCACCGGAGATGATGTGTTAGTCAGAAAAGTGAAATAAAACTGCTCAAAAAGGGGGGGCGCAGCAGGCCCCCAAGCACCCGAGAATGTTACATTTCCGAAGCCATAATCTGTCGTGGATATACTATAGTTAGCAGAATCAGGAGTCTCAACTCTTAAGTCAACCTGGGACGGCTTGACTGTGGATCTCAGAACCAGAGAAATATTGTCAAAATATACCCTGTTAAGGTCACTCCAGCCACTGTAAGTTGCACCTCCTGACGTGTATCGAACCCCGATATCAATCTGAACATATTGGGTCTCAGAAAGGTTGAACACATCGGGATCAACATATTGAGCTATGTTATTCCATTGCTCGTCTAATCCAGAGTCCCGAACTGTCTTGAAGTCCAGACGCCAAACATATTCACCCCCAATAAGGGCAAAGGCTTCAAATTCGGATCGATCAATGATGTCATTGGCATAGTAACTCAGCCTGAGCTCAGCTTCAAGAACATGTCCTCTTCCAATCACTACAGTCTCATTCCAGTAGCTACTCTCGTCTTCATAGAACTGCCTGCCTCCACTTTGCATTGGCAGCTGGGTATAAACGCACTGATTTGCAGCCAGCCACCGGCCATCATCTACGTCGGCGTTATCGTTTGTCTCTTGATATTGCCAAGGAGGCGAGATATAGGTAGTTCCATCTTCAAATGTGCCATTAATTGCCCAGTCCCTTAAATCTGCAAGCTCGCGTACGTCTAAGAACACCTGGTTCCCGACCCAGCCAGCGGGGATATCTACAAAAACACTGGGGTTGGTAGGAATAGCAGCTTCCTGATCATAGTTTGTGCCCTTTGAGAATTCTACTACTTCTCGACCGAAAGCAAGAGTGCCCCCGTCGGAGTACTGAAAGCTAGGGCGACATGAGAGCAGCAAAGGGATAATAATCAAGAAAATACTCATCAGAACGTATTTTCTAGCTTTCATCTTGCACGCCATCAAGCAATCGCCACTTCTGTTTTATAACGCGTTAGCAAAACTCAAAGCCGTGTTTAATCTATAACATTATTGCTATTAAAGCATTTGTCAAGAGCCAACGGGTTAGAAGTTCCAGGGGTTTGCCCTTTCTTTATATGGAAAAGGCAGTATTGCCGAAGAAGATAGCTTCACGAATTCCGGCCTGAAAAAGGCGGCAAAAGGAGAGGGGGGTGGAAGCTTGAGTCGATGGGGGACACAGCCCTTCGGAGGGGGAAGGCAGTTAGGGTTTGTGGTTGCATGGATGGGGAAATTCCGTTAACCAGTTAAGCTGACAACGGGAGACTCACTCAGGAAGGCAATCCGAAGGAATTTGCTAGATTATTCAAACAAAGAATTATGGCTTCCGCAGCTCCTCTCAGGACCTAAATCATGAGCTTCCTTGAAGACGGGCTGTGATCGTTAAATCTCACTCGAAATCCGCTGCAGATTCAAATATGCAATAGATTTCGCTTTCTTTCCGGACGCATTAATACAAGTTACGAAGGACGGTGAAGCCGCTATTTCACGGGATCTGTCGCCAATAGGTTTTGAGGAGAACGCAAATCAGGTCGAGGATATGTTTTTATGATGAAAACCGATCTCTTATTGTATTCGAATGAGTGGAGACTGAAGGTTAATCCAAGATGATGAGCAGAAAAGCCGTAGTTATTTCAGGTTCTCCTGGGACAGGAAAGAGCACTCTGGCAAATAGTCTTGCGGGCCATTTCCGGGTGGAGTTCATCGATATAAGCAAACTGGCAGAGGAAACAGGACTCATAATTGGAATGGATAAGCAGAGGGAAACGAAAATTGCGGATACAGATCGTTTAGTTCATTATCTTGTTCACAGAATCTTTAGCGCAGAGAGCGGGATCATTTTGGAAGGACATTATGCGGACATTGTTCCGTCGGAATATGTTTCGACTGTTATTGTTCTCAGGACTTCTCCTGAAGTGCTCAATCTCAAATTAGGAAAAAGAGGATGGAAGGCAAGTAAGATTGCTGAAAATGTCCAAGCAGAGATACTCTCTGTCTGCCTTGTTAATGCCTTAAGGGCCTACAATGAAGAGATAATATACGAGGTAGACACTACAAATCTGACCCCACAGGAGACATTCAACGAGGTCTTGAAGATCCTAAGCGGAGAGAAGGCTTGCGAATATCGCGTTGGCAGTATTAACTGGCTCGAGTCGCTCGAAAAAAAAGGAAGATTAAAAGAATTCTTTCAGTCCTAGTTGCTTTGAATTTATCCGGGAATCGTGCCCCAAAGAATGGTGAAAAATATGAAGAGGATGGATCGCGAGAATTTCAAACACGAATTCTTAAAGGAAGCAAGATCTCTGATAAAACCCTTGAGAATAGATAGATCTCTCTATGCACCCAGCTACAAATGCAATATCTCAATGGTATTGCCCACAGCCCTAGGCCTTCTTGGCTTTGAATTTGAGGGGAGAAAGTCTCTTCCTGCGATTAAAGACTGCAGAAGGGCTTTTGAAATCGAGAATCCAGAGAACATCATCTTCTTGGTTGTAGACTCCCTAGGTATGAACCAGTTCTTGGAATCTAGTGTCTTTCAAGACATCGGAAGATGTGGAGGGGCTTTTCCGATTTCATCGGTTTTTCCAACAGTTACCTCTTCAGCCATAGTCTCGATTCATACAGGTCTGACTCCGGAGAGACATGGTATCCTGGGATACAAAATCTTCTTCAAGGAATTGGGTGTTGTTGTTGACACGCTTCGAATGTGCACAATCAAGGTGAGGTGGCGTGACGCCCTTGTACGCAGCGGAATTGATATGAGGTCATTAATGTGGGGACACGCTCCCTACAAGGATCTGCAGAGCCGGGACATCAAACATGTGATGTTCCTTCAGGAGGGTATCGCAGGGACCGGCCTTTCTCACTTCATTGCAGACTGGGGAGAGATCTTAGATTTTGGAAATCCGATTGACGCTTTCAGCCTTGCAAAAAGGGTCATTGAGAAGTACGATGGGCAAAAACTCCTCCTGAATATGTATCTTGGGTCTCTTGACATGCTTTCCCATAAATATGGGCCCAACAGCTTGGAGTACAAGTTAGGATTGGAATTCGTTGAGAAGAATTTACTCAGGCTCATACGTTCTCTTGATCAAAGATCCTCAAGAAAGACCCTTCTCATGGTTGTTTCGGACCACGGACAGGATGCAATTACGCCAGAAGACAGCCTGGTCTTTTCAGAAGAGGATATCGAAGAGACCAAGCCGTTCATGCGGACTGCACCTGGCAAATCCGGGAGAATTATCCACTTCTATCCGACAGAAGAACATCAAGATGAACTGAGGGATTGGTTAGAAGAAAGAACCGGAGAGAGGGGAGTAATACTGCGATTCGAAGATATTGAAAGAGAGATTCTGCATGACATTGTGGATAGAGAAAAGGTTCGCACCAGAGTCGGCGACTTGGTTCTGGCTCTTAGGGAAGGGATATATACTAGATTTTCCTCTAAAAAGGAGAATGAACGGAAAGAGATAATCGACAGACCGATGCTAGGATCGCATGGTTCGTTAAGTTTTAATGAGATGGCATCAATATTCTTAATAGCGAATTCATCAGACTTACACAGAATGTGGAGGGGTTAGAAAATCACTGAGAATGAAAAAACAGGAGCCGGACAGGTTGAAGAAACTCTCACTGAAGTCAAATCTGCAGTTCAGGAATCCAAAGATATGCTCGAGATCGTAAAAAGCGCTCTTGAGACGCTGGGCTTGAAGCTGATTCAGAGATTTAGCGGTATGGAAGGACTGCTTGAGGAGATTAGAGAGGCACTGGGCAAACTTGAAAATATCGAAATAACCCTCCGCGGTCTAAGATTTACCGTTAAGGAAAGCTTAGAGAAGTTTGCAGATCGGTTCGGTGTTCTTGAGGAGAAAGTGAGAAGAGCAACAGCAATCTCTGCAGAGGAATCGAAGAAGATCGAGGCCGAAACCCGGTCCGAAAGGGAAATCATAGCAGAAGTTGTTGATGCCACCCCCGCCGCAACTGCAACCGAAGAGGTACTCGGCAAGTTAGCAGCAGATGCAAAGAGCGGGATGTCTTCTAGCAGACTCTCAAAGAGAATCAGAGAGAGTCGTGATATGATCATGGGCTGGTCTCCATACCATCCCGCACTTTGGGATATGCATGAATGGAGCCTAAGAATCAAGCAAAGTTCAGAAAATAAGCCTATAAGCCCAACAATGCTAAACAAGCTGTTGATAAAGATAAACGAATGGAAGGCTCGTCTCCTGAAATCTGAGCAATCGGAAAAAACCTAAATCTTGTTCTATTATTGTCATTGATCTTGAGGTGACCTGGCATTCAACAACTCGTAGATATGCACGTTCACTCTACGTACTCTCCATGTTCAAGAGCGTCAATCCAAGCGATTCTAGACAAGGCACTAGACATAGGTCTTCAAGGCGTGGCGATAACCGACCACGATACTATAAAAGGAGCTCAGAAAGCCAGAGAATTGGCCGAAGCCTATGGAGTTCAAGTATTCATAGGTTCAGAAGTAACCTCGTCTGATGGACAAATACTTGCCTATGGCATAGAACAGGAGATTCCCCCCGGTCTCACAGCTGACGAGACTATCAGGGTAATCCATAGCCTGAATGGTGTGGCTGTCGCAGCACACCCATTCCGAGAAACAAGCTACAGCTTAGGAAACAAGATCTTTGAACTTGAACTGGATGGAGTCGAAGTCTCAAATCCGTATAGAGGAATCGACAAAGAAGCAAAGTCAGCCGCGGAGATCATGGGTGTATCGATGATTGGGGGAAGCGATGCACATCACCAAGAGTATGTGGGTTGGGGAGTAACAGAGTTCAAGATACCGGTCAAAGATGACCTGACTCTCTTAAAAGCAATCAGAAACGGAGAATGCCGTCCGCTGATCCTTAAAAAGTAGGCTTGCCATCCTGATTTGAAAGGTCACGCTTCGTGAGAACAACATTTCTGAGGGGGTTGACCAGGATTTTTGGAACATATGTTCCAAATTCTTGGACCTACGATCGAACTCGGAAACTTTATCAGCATGTACTCAAGTCCAATTTGCGGGTCCTTAGACAGAACAGATTAAGAGTCAGGTTTTATCGCTGACTTCTCCTTCTCGCTGCAGTCCCGCTCATTTTCCGTGAAAGAAGATCAACAACAGTGTGGGAGAAAGTACATAGACAATACAAGTGAATATGTAGGGCGTCGTATAGTCGCCAGTACTCATCACTATTCCTGCAATCAATACACTGAAAGCCCAAAGCAGATTCCATGCAGTCAAGTTTGTCCCCGCTGCTTTTGCTCTTTCCTCTTTTTCGAATACTTCCATGGTAAACATGGAGAAGATAGGAGACGCCATATTCATTAGCGCTCCTCTAAGGAGGTAGAATGGAACAGACAACAGGAGGTTATAAGACAAACCTATTCCTATTAGGAAGGGAATCGAGGAAAGCTGAGTCAGGGCAACTGATTTCACATTGCCGATTCTTTTAGCAAGTGAAGGTGCAATAATGTTCGCGATTGCGACCATCGATTGACCACCAACGAATATCATGCCCAAGACTTCTAGGCTTACATTGAAGCGACCTATGAAGAATATGTTGAAAAGCGGTACGACAAAGCCTGCTCCCAACCCAATAAAACCGTTCACTATCGCAAACAAAAGGTAAAGCCTAATATTGCTGGATCTGTTTGACTTCTTCGTAATCTGTTCATCTTGAGAATTGATCTCTCCTTTTCTTCGAGGTGTTATTAAGAATAGTGCGACTACAGATAAGTATTGAAATACTATTGAAATGACAAGAGTGACACGATACGTCATAGCACTCTCAGGATAGGCACCCAATAAAGAAGCAAGAAATCCCGGCAGCAGACCCCCAACTAAATAACCCACGGTTGTGAATATGGTCAGTATGGCGAAGTTGATGCTGAAAAGATGAGCTTTCTCTTCATCACGGCTATTCTCCGTCATAAAAGGACTCTCCGCCACAAGATAGAGTGAGAAAGCTCCGCCACCAATACCGTTGCTCAGCAAAATCATCAGATCTATTTCGGTTATGTAGAGAACCGTATATGCAACCGCGCTGATGATTAGTCCAGAAATCAGAGACCTCTTTCTTCCTATTTTATCACAAAGAACTCCAGCAGGAATGGCTGCCAGGGCGAGAGAAACTGCTCCAGAGAAGAGGATAAGCCCCACGAAATCCTCAGAGTATCCAAGCTCAAGAATGTATAAATTGAAAATGAGTTGTGAAACGCCATAACTAAAAGCAATAAGAGCGCTGGTGGATAAGAAGAGCTTTGCGTTGGTACTAAACTCTGTAATTCTCTTTAGATAATTCTTCATTGTCAGCAATCTCTCACGAACTGTTGATTAATCCCGATAGGTTTTTTTCCCGCTCTTCCCCCCTTTCAATAAGCCTTCCAGATTCGTTACAATTGCCTTCAACTTCAAATCATCGCAAACAAGTATCTTCCCGTCTTCTTCGGTAATTGCACCATTTTCCTTCAGATATTTTATGGCATTGTACAGATTACCTGAACGTGATTCGCCAACGATCTTTGACTTTCTCGTCTTCTTCTTGAAAGAGAGGATTCTCCCGATTCTCACGACTGAGCGAACCAAACGTTTCGGAACTCCTGTTTGTATTAACATCTCAATCTCCTTAGCTTCTACTCGAGATATCAGATACTTCCTTGTCTCTCCATCAAAATCAAGCGTTATCTTCACCTTACTTTCCAAGATCTTTCCCCTTTTTCGTTATCATACTACTTATATTAATACCGAGTTAGTTTAATAGATGTCAACTAAGGAATCTGAGGTGCTTTAAGAATTCTAGGTCCACGTGCGGTGGAGGTGTTCTGGTGTCAAAAGAATTAGGTAAATATCCCGTCAAGTTTAGAATCAGGGACATAGGAGAAACGAGGGGTGAATTGATCAGAATTAAGGCCCCCAAAACTGCAGAGAAAGTCTGGCGTTCCTTACCGATCACAGCCAAGGCAAACTTATGGAAAGAAGAAGTCTACTTTTCGATTGGGATAGGTTTGGGCAGGGAGAAACCAAGTAAGACTGCCGCAAAAGGAGACATAGCTTACTGGCCAATGGGAGACGCCTTGTGCGTATTTTTCGGTGACACTCAGCCATATTCAGATGTTAATATATGTGGCAGGATTACTGGTGATATAGAGATTTTCAGCAAGGTGAAGTCGGGTCAGACGATCATGCTGGAAAAGGCCGAGTGAATCAGGGGATTTCCGTTCGTTCGGGCGGTTCCTTCAAGTGAATTATGGGTACAGCTATCCATCCTCTTTTTACGAAATCGGTGAATTCGATTTGCTCCGGGCTGCCGTCGGTATTCATGATCGCGTATTTTCCTTTGTGATCTTTCTTAGAAGCGCAGTAATAGCAAGCAGGAAGTCTAGATTCTGGCAGACCGAGAAGCGAGGTGAATATGCAGTAATAGTTCTCGTTCTCCTTTTCGAAGTGAAATATCTGTGTCGGCTTTGTGAGACCGGAACTCGCAGCAAGACGTACTAGATCGCTTATAGTTGAGACCTCGATATACCTAAATGGCTCTGTTTTATCCTCTTCCATAACATTTCACCTTTTATCTAAAGAAGCATGTAAGAAATAGAAGAACAAGTCAATAAATCTTATGATACAACCTGAAATTCTGTCAATTCTTTTTCTTTTTCTTTTTCTCTCTCTCTTTCTTCAGCTTTTGAGGGTTTGACTATCATAACTCCTTCCTTTTCAGTAGTTATGACGACGTCCAGACCTGTGGAAAAGACT
>JBHLPL010000132.1:0-4122 GCA_048939465.1 Promethearchaeota archaeon
ACACTTTCCACGGGGTGCGGCATTGAATCAATAGCCTTCACAGCTTCATCGGAGCCAAAAGCTATACGGATACTACTTTCTGCTGCCATTTCCTGGTTCCGCGGATCAGACCTGTCGAAGCATTCTATAGTTACCCTTTCCGCGAGAAATTCTTTGAGTTGGCATTCCGGGAGATTTTGTAGGGCAAAATTCAGAAAGATTCCGGTCAGATTTTCACTCTGCGAGCCGGCTTTTGCTCTGATTGGATTACCGCTTAAACCTAGCAAGACTAGCATTAAGGGGCCGAGCAAGCTTACGTTATTGGGCAACCAAAGACCGATGTTCCCTCTAGGTCTTGCCAAATATGATACCGGCTTACTGGGAGTGGTGAGCGGATTCCCAAAAGTGCTATCAAACGGTTGATGAAGGTTTTCCTTGGCTAAGAATGCGATTAAGTAAGCCCATTCATCTCTAGTGAATTCAGCAGGGATATTCTTTATCATTATCTTTCTCAGGTTATGCCAATCTTCGATAATACTATCAACCTCGAAGGGAAGTGCAACCGCTGTAACCTTCCTGTTCATTTGAAAAACATGCAAATGCTTATACATTTGCACACCCCCTAATTTCAGCCGCCGGGACTCTGCCCAGAAGTTCAAAACGCCTGCCAAGTCTCCCGCATGGGCAACTACCGGGCAAGATACGACCAATGTCCTCGGAAAGAACGCTGTGATAAGGAGCACCATAAGTGATTGTATTCAAGAGCTGCAACTGTCCAGCCTTCTCTTCAAGCGGTCTCAATGTATAGGTATCGCGGACAATAACATCAGCCCAAACTGGAACATGTCTTGCGCCGTGTTCGCACAATGGATATATGATGCCTAATTGCTCCACCAGCCCGTAGAAATCCACGACTTTAGAGTCAGGGTGTACATTCTGCAGAAGCTTTGAGTCAAACTCTTCTCTACTCACTTTAACATCTTCAAGCTTCTTCCACCCGCCGCTATGTACAAAGTGGAATTTCTTCTTCACCAACGCCGACTTGATTTCACCGGGAAAGATTGCTTTCCCCCAAGCAAGCCAGAGAACCCACGAAAAGCCATAAACCAGAAATGAATCGTTGCTGGCAAGCGTTTTCGCAAGGAGGTCCCATTTCATGCTGCCCGGCTCCTCGGGGTCTTGCATGAGGAACTGAATCTCAGAGGAGAGAGGTCTCAGACTCATCGCTGCTGCGACTCGAGCTGAAAGCTCGCGGTGGTAAAGAGATTTGGCACTATCCAAAATCAAAAGAGGTCTCTTTTCAGAGCCGACAAAATCAGTTAGTATCTTCGTAGTGCTTTCTGTTTGGAGCTTAGAACTTTGATCGTCCAGAACAATTCTACTTGAGACTCCAGATGTAGATGATGACTGTGCTACCCTTGCATGCTTGATATTTTTTCCTGAAGTTCTGAGCTCCAATTGCTTGAAAACCCCGACATGTATAAAAGGCAACTCTTCAACTCTTTCTGCCCTCTTCCACTCAGGCCACATTCTTGCAAACTCTACACACCCCTTCATGTGGTGTGCCGTGAGAGAGTTCATTTCTTCCATGAAAATGATAGGGTCTCGCTCTCCATAGACGAGTCTGGAGATGAGCCGACTCATTTGAACCCCCTGAGGGTGAAGTGGGATAGGTAGTCTGGCCTGACAAGAACACAATTTGTACGGCTTGCGGGTTCTCTTAAAATCAAACGCCAGTTTTCCTGCAGAACCGGAAGTCCAAGATCATATATATGCTCATCAAACAACTGCTTGATAACTTCTATTACTTTGCCCTTATCTATTTTGTATAGGTCAAACATTCTATCGACCTTGTCACTATGTTGCATATTGAGACTAAAAACCGGCCACAAATAAACGGCACAAAGTTGCGCATGTCCAATGTATTCTTCAGGATATTTAAATTTTAGAAGACCTTCCAGCGTATGAGCGATGCCGTGAACCAGTCCAACGCTGGACTTTGCCTGTCCTGCACAAGCACGAGCGCTCAACTCAAACCACATAGGATTGCTTTCTAGAGACAATTTCTCAAGACTCTTTATTACGTCTGCTAGTTCGCTACGAACCTCATCATTTGCGATGGGCGATAGAAAACCCTCCAAAGCATGAGCCCAGACATCACCACATGCGTATTTAACCAGGTCAGCAGGAAGTCCCTCGGCAAGTTCAGCCCAGATAACACGCACATCTGGCAGAAACTCAATTCCCATCTGGATTTTCTTCTTGTCTCCTTCGTTCAAAATAGCGATAGGAGAATTCTCGGCTCCACTTCCCCAGATTGAAGGAATAGCTATCAGTCTCATTTCAGGGCGATTTTCCTTTCGCCACACTTTAGCTCTGTCGATCAGAACACCGCCACCGATAACTATAAGCGTGTCTAAATCACGACCGGGTTCTTCATTATCTTCAATTATGGGCAGCGAAAGTCTTTTTTCAACTTTATGCCGTAAAAATGGGAATGTCCATATAGCGGCGTTCTTGAAGTCAAAGGTAACTAGTTCCTCCAGCGTCCACACTTCGGGCTTATTCATCGAACCTTATCCCTTTCGATTCCAAAAGGTCAATTATGTCTCGAACTCCCCTTATTCCCAGTGCCTCTTCGGGCTGCATATGGTAGCCGAATGTTTCTTCGATCCCGACTGCTAAAGCTACAACGGCTAAAGAATCCCACGAATCAACCTCGTCTCTCATCAAGTCGAACCGAAATTCGCCTTCCTCCAAAACCAATACTTCAACGAGTAGCTCTTCTAATTTATCCTTGTTGCTCATTTCTCATATCCTCTGCTTCCAGTGCACGGTTAAGTTTTTGTTTCCAGGAAATGCAAATTTGTCAATTTTTCCGCTTGGTAAATAAGGCATTGATGGTATGCTTTCCAGTCTAATGGGCCAGTGAGTTCTGGGATGATTCCTGCGAAAAGACTGTAAGATTCCTTGAACCTGCTCCTTTGTGGGCTCCGGAGATAGAACGAGAACATGTCCCTGTTCACCGGACGCGGTCATCTCCTGGTAAAAGACTGCCTGCCCAGACCATTGAGTGTAAACCGTGTCAAGCAATTGTGGGATTGAAATCTTTTCTCCATATCTCTTAAACACCTCGTCGCTTCGACCTTTGATGCGCCAGTAATTGTTTTCGATTGGCTCGCCGAAATCACCCGAAGCTATCCAGTCTTCATCTAAAGGAATGCGTAACCCGCTATCATCATAGAATCCCACTGCCCGGTACGGACTTCTGAAAAGGATTTCCCCTTGATTGCCAGTCCTCATCTCGATTCCAGGAAGGGGAACACCTATATTGCTTCCTTCATTGCTGTCTTCGAGAGAGCGGCAACTCAGTCTAGGCATTGCTTCTGCGCACCCATAATTGTTGAATATACGTGCGTTTGGAAAAAGTCTCTTAACCAGTTCGATTTGGTTCTGGGGAAATGGCCCACCCGCAAAATGCAAACGAATAACGCCAGGGAAGCTAACGTTGTCTCCATAGTTCCTTACAAAAAGCGGAATCTGTGCTCCAATGAGGCACAGGAGACAGTTTTCGGCTTCCAGAAGACATTTCTTTAGGTTATCTGGTTTTTGGAACCCGCCAGACAATATGAGTTCTCGCTTCATGACCCTCGACCAGAGCCACTGATTCACAAACGCATAACAGTAAGAAAGTGGAAGCGCCAAGATCGTTTGCTTTGCGGGTTCGCTATCTTGCACCTTATGGAGGACATGAACCAGCTTCTCCGCTCTTTCTCGCGAACCGATGACAAGCTTGGGCCTTCCTGTGCTCCCAGAGGTGAGAAGCGCAAAGTGATTCTGCTGGAAGTTCTCCGGCAACTGCTCTATCCCCTTTTCCACCCATTCTTCTGTAATGCCCCTTCGATTGGGCAGAAAGACAAAGGTAGGTAACTCAGACCAAGCCTTATCCAGCTTTGTTATGTCTTCGTTGACTTCATTCTCGTATAGGACATACATTACAGTAGTTCTCACCTCATTTGGTGCTTTTCCCCCATTTCTCCACCGAAATATCCAATTTCCTTGCGCATACTTTAAGGATAAAATATTGTAGCATATGAAGAACTGCAAAACATAACGAACTTTAGCCTACCTAACCAGGATCCT
>JBHLPL010000052.1:0-13065 GCA_048939465.1 Promethearchaeota archaeon
ATGTTCTCCCTTCTCCTTTCAACTATACAACCCTCTGCATCTAGACAATTTAAAGATTACGGAACTATCTTCTATATCGCGGAAGTAACACATTGGTTAATATTTAACTGATTAGTTACTCTCCTAAATGTGAGTAGCAGCTTTCCTATTAACGTACTTCCAAGCAAGATAGAAAATTTTGGGCGCAAGCTGGCAAGACAGTTTTCATACCATCTTAACTGTTTACATGCCTAAACTTCGTTTTCTCTTGTTGACTAAGCAGGGAGGTCTCCAATGTCCATGCACGAGTGAGTTATTATCCGATGGACCGTGCAAACGTTCTGGTCACCAACCTACTGATTTCATGTTGTTCCGGGACAAGTATACAAATTATGAGGAAACGGAGAGGTCTGGCACCGGAAAATGATTGACAACAGAACTCATGCGTACGTATGTTTAGAGGTGGCATATAAAAAAAAAGGGAGTTTTGCGCCGGGTTGTGCGCATGTTTGAATGTTTACTATGGTGTCCAAGGCGGGGCTGTATAGCCGAACTGCATTGCAACGAAGGTGATGTCTCGAATGTCAACTCTTTCGTCCATGTTTATGTCGGCGTAAGCGTCCCATCTTGGGTGTACATCGCCGATTGCGTAGTAGGATCCGAAGGACAGCGCCACTTGAGTGATGTCTCGAATGTTGATTGCTCCGTCCATGTTAATGTCTTCTGCGGGCAGGTCTTCTTTCCAGTAGTGGTAGAAGAAGGCACCTGAGTATATAGGGTTGTAGTACCATCCTTGAACCCACTCTCGTTCCCAGTGGCGTCCAGTTGCCTGATGAGTTTGGACTCCTGGGCACTCGTCGATGTAGAGTTCCTGCAGTTCATAGTAGATTTCTTGTCTTCTAACAGGATCTACAGTCGTTCCTCCTTCTTCAATCAGTGCGTCGGCGATAGGATTGCTATAGCTTTGCCAGCCTGAGAAGGCTCCATACGTATGCATGAATGGATGGAAGAAGTTGTGTGGGTCAGGATAGTCAGCTAGCCAACCGATGATGAAGAGTGTTAGGTCGCCATTGAACAGTTCAGGAATATACACGGTGCCCCATTCGACCTCTAGGGTATCGATGTGGAACTTTGAGTTAAGCAGCTCAACATTGCTTTCGAGCATTTCAGCTATCGTTTTCCTTGGAAGGTTGCCTATGTTGTAACAGATTGTCAGCGTGAACCCTGTTTCCCATAACTGACCGCCCCAAGCAAGCTTAAACTCCTCCTCAGCCTTCGCTAGGTCGAGCATATATTGATGTTCGGCATACCATTCATCGGACTGTCTGTAGGGCAATCCCCATATTGCTGGGGTAGCCGGGTACTTAGCCTCGCCGAGAAATGCTATTGCAAGGAACTCGATGTAGTCCATAGCGTACGCGAAGCCCTTTCTTACGTGGATATCAGTGAAGAAGTCCGGTGGAAATCCACCCTCGTTCAATTCGCCGGCGGCACATTCGTAACTTGTGAAGGGCGGTTTCAAGTAGCGGCTCGTACTAGCTATATCGAAGTTGAAGAAGAAGCCGGAACAACTCAACGTTGCTAGGGGATAGATGCATGTTAATCCAGGTTGACCCCAAACGTCCGCCATGTACATTCTTGGAACGTAGGCGAAGTCAAGGTCTCCTGCTAGGAACATCAGTTTCCTCGTAGGCCATTCGTCAATAAACTTCACTGTAGCCCTTGAAACGTAGCCTCTGGCAGTTCCGATTACCGGATGTTTAGCTGGCCAGCCGTCCCAATAGTCGTCGAATTTGTAGATTGACCACTCCAACGCGTGCTCCCAATAGTCGAAAATGTAGGGGCCGGCTCCCATCATTACTGGTTCCGGATCCATTAGTGGTGAAACTTCAGGATTGTGATAAGCCGCCATAGACTCCATAGTGTATACTCCGTTCCAGCATCCCTGTTCGATAGCCCACTCCTTACTAAGTATGCTCGCCCATTGCTGAGCCCACACTTGGTAGACAATCATTGACGGAAATGGTCCAGCACACTTGAAGTAAACATTGTTAGCATCGCTCTCAACAGCAGCGTCTATTTTGTTGATGAACTCTGGATCCTCCATGTCAGCTGCGTAACAGCCAAGCAGAGGCTCAAAGACCATCCATTGGGGACCGCCATCCTTGTCCATGACCATCCACCTCTCAAAGCTGTACTCCACATCCGCGGGAGTAACAAAACCGTAAGCAGGGTCCTGCCATGGCACATTTTTTCTAACAACAAAGGTGTATGTCAAGGTTGCTTCATCATAACTCCATGATGTAGCGAGGCTGGGCAAGAACTCGTCAGTCGCTTCTCCGTCAAACCACAGTAGCGAGTCATACACGTTCATTATTAATTCTCCACTTGCAGTATCATAACACTCAGCTGGATCCACAGTCTGCGGCTCACCAATCGTCCCCACAACGATTTCATTCGGATTCATCACATCAGGTGTTGCCGTTGCCGTTGTAATTAGAAAGCTTCCCAGTAGCAGCAGAGTCAAGATCAAAGTAGACAATAGATTTTTACTATTCATTTTGTATCCTTTTCCTTTCTCTTAAGCAAAAAAGAATATGCGGTGAGTGATATTTAATTCTTATGGAACATTATTACATATCTTTCCTGAGCACGAAAATCTTTAGTAAATGAGCCAAATTGGGCTTTCTCACTCGTTTATGCCTTAATGACTGGCGGCAGTTTTATACTCGTCTTCTTTACCAGCCCCTACGCTTCATATAAGCTATGAAGATGACGAATGCGACTACCATAGCGGTGAATAATACGAAGTTGGAAAGAGGCAACTGTGTATAATGATGTACAACAATGAATAATTCATAACTTGCTGGGCTTATCTCAAATGGTTTTGAACTAAGTTCAAACGTTGCTTTAGCCCCTGAATCTATCGCTGTGCTGACATGGGCATGAGACATGGCTATCAGATAGTCTGTTGCATTATAATACGCGCAGATTACCTTTACGGCGACAGCTTTCGTTTTCCAATTGTTCTGGACTTCTCCAACTACTTTATGATACCCCTCCTTATCAAAACTAGCAGTTTGATTTATGACTTCGACTCCTCTGACAGGTTCTTCATCTGTCTCGAAACATGAAGCAGTAACCTCATATCGGGATGGAATGGATGTGGACGAACCTAATAATAGATAGATTTCGAAGGGCGCTCTCTCCCCAGGCTCGATTATCTCCAGTTCGATATGACCTAATAGAGATGAATTTTCAATCATTTTTCCCTCCGCATCGTAGAACATCGCAGTCACATTAACAGAGCATACGTTAGTTGAAAGGTTATTCTCAATCACACCAGCAACCACGAAAAATGTGACGATTTCCTTTTCGCTTTCTACCTGATCAATATAACTGATATCGCTTAGAATCTTTAGCGCTTTTGGCGCCTCTAGCACCTCTCTTGTTGAGGCTGACCGTAATGGTAGGTAATAATAAGTCCCAACTAGGCCTGGGATGGTTGCGACGAGTATAGCGGCTATTGCTAGCTTACTGTTCATGTAACCGCACCAAAAAAGTTCTCAACATCGTAAGATATTAAGTTGTCTCTTTCATTCATGATTGTTAACAGTTAAAGTTACTGGGTTGACACGTGCACGCAAATGTTATTAACCTCTGTCTGCATGCATGCACGAGGGTAATTAAGGTGGGTTTGAGAGCATATGCCATTAGAAGAGCCATACTGATAATACCAGTCTTGATCGGTGTTACCTTGCTCGTTTTCGCAATCACCCAATTCTTCGACCCAATCGCTAGGGCTTCCCTGTACGTCGACATAACTAAAGTCAGAAATATGACAGCCGTCATTGAGAAATACGGCTTAAACGATCCGATCTACGTCCAGTATTTTCGTTGGTTGACTGAAGTTTCACACGGCAACTTGGGATACTCGCGAGAGCAACGTATGTATGTCCTACCGTCTCTCCTCAAGAAGTTCCCCGTCACAGCTGAGGTTGTCCTGTATTCCGTACCTCTCACTATTTTTATAGGCATATACCTAGGTGTCAAATCGGCTGTACACCGCAATAAGGTCATTGACCATATGACAAGGATTGTGGCAATAATCGGCTGGTCTCTTCCAACCTTTTGGTCTGCCATAATATTACTTTCAGTGTTTTACGGCGGTTTCGGTGTTTTTCCGCCTGAGAGGCTGAGCAGAGAAGCAGAGGCATTTATAAGGGCGGGCATAAGGCTTGGTACCTACCATAGCTACACAGGACTTAACACATTTGACGGGTTGGTGAACGGGCAACCATGGATAACTTGGGATGCGCTACAGCACCTTGTGCTTCCAGTTATAAACTTGGTTATAGTGCAAATAGCGCTTATTATAAGAGTAATGCGCTCAAGCATGTTGGAGGCGCTCAACAAAGGGTACATGGTTACAGCGAGGGCAAAAGGTCTAAGTCAAAGTGAAGTCATCAATAAACATGCGAGAAGGAACGCTTTGATCCCGGTGGTTACACTCTCAGGACTACTGATTGCAGGCATGTTAACTGGTATGGTGATAACGGAAACTGTCTTCCATATTCCGGGCCTAGGAAGGGCTGCGGCCAGTGCTGCCCTTCATCTTGACATACCATTTGTACTTGGTTTCTCCCTACTCACGGGTATCATTTTTGTAATCGCAAACTTAATTGTAGACATAGTATACGCATACGTAGACCCTCGAATCAGATTGGGGTGATGAGATGAACATTCGGTCCAAGTTAAAGGAATTCAAACTCTCAATGGGGCCTACTGTAAAGGAATTAAGATTTATAACCAGCAGGATAAAGAAAAGTCCCCTTTCAATCCTCGGCTTATCAATACTCTTATTCTATATCGCAATTGCGTTGCTAGCCCCCATACTGGCACCCCCACGCCCCCCGCCTATGGGGCGTGACGACCCATTCATAGTATGGAAGGACTTGGACATTCCCGCCCTCGAGCGAATGATGCCTCATCCTCCGAGTCCCAGACACCCACTCGGAACGACAGAAGAAAGTTACGACATTTACTATGGATGCATCTGGGGAACAATAACAGCATTTCGTGTAGGAATCATGGTTGTATTTAGTTCTTTATTGGCCAGTCTCATTATCGGAGGTGTTGCTGGCTACTACGGGGGAATCGTCGACGAGATATTGATGCGGCTCACTGATATCATCTATGCTTTTCCCGGTTTGATTCTCTGTATGGCCTTGGTTACTGCCTTGCCCTCTCTGTATCAGTTGGGCCCCTTTGTTGTTACCTTGACCAAATTGGACAAAGTTTTAATGGCCCTCATCCTAGTTGGATGGCCATCGTATAGTAGGGTGATCCGAGGGGAGATATTAAGAGTCAAGCAGGAGGATTACATCGAAGCCGCCAAGGCCGTTGGATGCTCCGATCTTAGGGTGATGGTCAAGCACGTTTTGCCGAACGCCATATATCCTATCGTAATCATGGCCTCCCTAGATATAGGGGCAATCGTCTTGACCGCTGCGGCGCTGAGTTTCCTGGGACTCGGTGCCCCGCCGGGTTACGCAGACTGGGGACAACTGATATCCCTGTCAAGAAACTACATATATGGGAACATAACTGATCCATTCAGGCACTGGTACGTGTGGCTCACACCTGGCGCATTTATATTCACCTTCGTTCTAGGATGGAACCTACTAGGAGATGCGTTCAGGGACATTCTCGATCCAACGCTGAGGAGAAGATAAATGAGCAAACTCATCGAAATCGAAGATCTTGTGTTAAAATTCTACACTTATGAAGGAATTGTGAAAGCCCTAGAAGGGATCAACCTCTTTGTGAAGGAGGGCGAAACGCTAGGAATCGTAGGAGAGACAGGATGCGGGAAAACCATGACAGGTCTCTCAATCTTCTATCTCATCCCGTCACCAGGGAAGATAGAGAGCGGAAAGGTCTTCTTCAAAACCAGAGATGGACCTGTGAATCTCCTCAGCCTAAAAGAGTCCGATCTAAGAAAAATCAGGGGAAAGGATATTTCCATGGTGTTTCAAGAACCAAGGTCCGCCCTCAACCCCGTATACACCGTTAACGAACAAGTTTCGGAAGTCTTCTTACAACATAGGAAAAAGGAATTGATCCAGAGCGCACTTGATCAACTTGAAAAGGACATTCAGAGCGTGGAGACAGGGTCTTTAAAGGGTCGCATTTATAGATGGGAAAAAAAGATTTTCAACAAAATGTTAAGAAATCCAGATTCTTTTTCTCTGAAAATCCTTTCAAAAATTCCAATCGCCAACTGGCATAACCGCAGACTGAAGAACGAGGTAAGAAAAGCAGTTGTTGAAATCCTTAGAGAAATGGAGATACCTGACCCAGAGAGGGTTACTGATATGTACCCTCATGAACTAAGTGGAGGCATGCAACAACGAGTTGTCATAGCCATAGCCCTCGCATGTAATCCGACTCTCCTCGCAGCTGATGAGCCAACAACCTCTCTCGACGTGACCGTCCAAGCTCGGATTTTAGACCTTATGAGAAGACTTAAGGACAAATCCAAGTCGTCCATCCTTTACATAACTCATGATATGGGAGTCATTGCGGAAATGTGTGATCGCGTAGCTGTGATGTACGCGGGAAGCATCTGTGAGGCCGCCAATGTCATCGAAATTTTCAAGAATCCTCTCCATCCTTATACTAAAGCCCTATTGGCGTCTATTCCGAGGCCTGGAGAGGAATTTAGGTCCATCATCGGCACGGTACCGAATCTAATAGATCCCCCCGCAGGTTGCAGGTTTCACCCTAGGTGTCCTATGGCTAGGGAAATATGTCGTAAGGTCAAACCTAACATTGTAGAAGTAAAGAAAGACCATTTCGTTTCATGTCACCTATACCTGAGGCATGCATAATGATAACTTTACTGGAAACAAATAGGTTAAAAAAGTTCTACTCCATAAGAGGAGGAGTCTTCAGAAGAAAGGTAGGTGAAGTGAGAGCTGTAGACGATGTCAGCCTAAGCATAGCTAAAGGTGAATGTTTTGGTCTAGTCGGGGAGTCGGGATGCGGCAAAACAACGTATGGTAAAACGATAATCCGACTACTCAAACCGACTGCAGGTCATATTTACTTCAATGTCCCAGATGATGTGAAGGAAGAAATAGAGAAACTTGAGAATTCAAACCCAGGGTCCGGCAGGCTAAAGAAACTTAGAGAGGAATACGATCTCTCCACGTATGGCGGACAAAAGCTGAAACCAATGAGGAAAAAGATGCAGATAGTCTATCAAGATCCCTCATCTTCTCTCAATCCTAGAATGCTCATCAAAGATGTCGTCGGGGAACCACTTGTTGTCCAGAAACTGGCGAAGGGAAAAGAAGTTATGGAAAAGGTGCTGGAGTTGCTTGGTAAGGTGGGGCTAACGGAAAGACATCTCTACAGATATCCACACGAGTTCAGTGGAGGGCAGAGGCAAAGAATTGCAATAGCTAGAGCCCTCGCAACTAGCCCTGACTTTGTAGTTCTTGATGAGCCGACTTCTTCTGTAGATGTTTCGGTGAGGGCACAGTTGCTCAGGCTCTTTCAGGACTTACAGAAAGACTTGGGGTTAACCTACCTGTTCATTAGTCACGATTTGAGCGTTGTAGAATGCATAAGTCATAGGCTTGCGGTCATGTACGTTGGAAAAGTAGTGGAATTCACTAATACCGAGGAGATATTCCACAAACCGCTTCATCCTTACTCCAAAGCTCTAATCTCCTCGATCCCGGTTCCAGATCCAACCATAAATCGGGAGCAAGTCATACTTAAGGGAGAAGTGCCAAGCCCAGTGAACCCTCCTGTGGGTTGCAGGTTTAACCCTAGATGCGACAGGGCAATGGACATTTGTCGCAAAGAAGAACCTGAGCTTATAGATGTAGGAAAGGAACATTTTGTAGCTTGTCACCTCTTCAAAAGCTAGTTGTTGGGTTCCCATCCTACACTCCACATTGTCTCTTACCACGCTTAGTTTTACCAACGGAACATAACCAAAACCACATGGTACGATGGTCTTAGGAGTAAGATATTGCTGATGCCCAGATACGAACCGAAAGATATTCCCAAGGTACTTTTTAAGGTATCACGATTGTGATTCGTTTAACGCAACAAGGTAAAAGTTCAAAAGAAGGTGTTGAACTTAGCTTTTTGAGGGAATACATTCTGAAAATAGCAAAGAAAGCAAAATATTCCAAATTTCCTGCCGTAATTAAGAAAATTGTCTTGGTTGTGTTCGTTATATTGATTTTCGATATTCTGGTAGCGGGCATATGGACCTTTTTGGATAAAGGAAATTGGTTTTTCTCTGACAAGTCTCAAGTACGCATATTAAGCGACCTATTGTTTATCGAAGGAGCAATAACCTTTGCTGTTGGTGCCTTTGTCGCGTTAGGAATGTCTAAGACGATGCTGGCTACATGCGCGCGCGTGATGATCATCGGAGCAAGCCTAATGGGATCATCCATGGCGATTGGCATGTTGCTCCTTTAAATGCTCGATGAAACAATAAGTCCAAGGAAAACGTGTTCGGATTACTGTTTTCCTCCGCGTTCGAGTACCCCTCGGATGAATTTCCTTATCTTACGAAATAGGTTTTTAGCCACCAATTCTGGCAAGTAAAGAAGAATTCCTGGTAGGATTATGGCGATAAACACGGCGAGGGCATTAACGGATTCAACTGCCTGGAAAAGCGTGTATCTCATGTATAATGCAAGGGCGTAACAAAAACTGTCGAAGATTTGAGGAATAAATGGTCCAACTACGACGAACGTAGCTCCGACTATGAGGAATCGTGTGGTTGCCATTTCGAAGGCTTGCTTTGCAATCTCCATATAGCTTTGGTCCTCTTCGACGAGTTGACCTAGCGTAACCTTTTGAACTGCCTTGCTGTAACCATATGCTTCAAGGGCATCTGTTTCAAGAATGATTGCAGCTCCTATTAAACCTATCAATAAAGTGTATCCAGCGTTTTGAAAAATGATCAGAAGAGCAAGGCCCATAGCCACGGATAGAAATCCTATGCACATTATCAAGAAGCCCCCAACACCTATCGCACCGATAAGCCGCGCGACCGGGCTTCTCGATTTCATAGAATTACTTATCACCCACCTATAACTATAACAAGGTCTCCAATTGCCTTCGTTCAGCGTTGCTCTATTTCTTAGAGCCTCTTGCAAAGCTTCCGATTTGCCACTAATCTTTCGAGCCTGCTTTACAGATGCAAAAGCTGAAAGAAAAAAGGCTACGCCGAAAAATTCCATGAGAGCTATCGCAACGATGTTGATGTCTATAGGCAATGATGCAACCAAGGAAAAGTTCGAATCCTTAGATTTAAATCTTCTTCGTGCAAACCGTAAAACAACCTTGCGATCATCGCATCATCATTAAGAACGAGCCAATAACAATCGCGAGCGCATTTATATTATCAGTGTAATTCCTGCAATGAGAAAAGAAAATAGGTGTGACCTTGGATGGTAGGCAGCCCAATTACATGATATGGATTCTATCTTGGGTGTCCGAGCGCCGTAAAAAGTAAATACTCCTCCACATCTTACATCATAGACGTAAAATGAGAAGTAAACGCAAGAAGGGAAGAAGAAATAACAAACGAATATTAATTCCGTTGCTTCTCGTACTCGTTATTATTATAGCTATAGCAGTAGCATTATTCCGAGATCAGTCGGGACAGCCGAAACATACAGCTGAAGAATATTTTGAGATTTCCAACGTAAATTATGAAGGATGGAAGGATGAGAATTCGGATCTATGGGTGACTTTTATATCATTCAATCTTTCAGCTATTGAAGGAGACGCCCACGAGGTGTATGTTACACCTGTTTCGGGAATGACAGATCCCACAGAGGTAGGAACAATCAAGGAAGGAACCTCTAAGACAGTACTCATCCAACTTAGCATGGCTGTTTATATCCATCCTAAAGAAGAAGGATTTCCTTTTCCAATTACGATCACCTGCCATGAAGCAAGGGGAAAGATCACTATTACTCTCAAGTGAAGATAGACATCATGATTTTTCCGTCTGGAGAATTTACTAAACCAACTGCGCAACTTTCCATGATATATCCTATGCGCGTGCGATCATAATCTGGGCATCATTCCAGCAAAAAGAAAGCCATTTGTGCACGCACAATATAGTGCCAACAAACTCTCGCATGCATGCATATGCGCCTGTACCATCTCTCCATCATACCTGAACTCAGCCATACATTTTCCCCTAGGTCTTCAAGGATTTCAATAGGCGAGCCTAGTCGTTCAGCCATGCATTCTGTTCGTATGCAACAGGTTAACCCTTCAATTGTCAGGTGCGATATCATCCATGGCTCTCACCATGCAATGGATTTTCCGCGCAATTCTCCAACCAACAAAATATTTAAGATTGAGAATACACTTTATTTGTTGGGAGGAAAATAGAATCTATTTGACGAATCTCTTTCCATTTCTTGCGTTTAAGAATAGAGATAGAGTCACTATAATTGCGGACATTCTAAAATCAGTTAGTGAAAACGGGAAAGGCAAGAGAAAAACGAGCATAATGCAAAGTGCCAATCTGAACTACCCTCTTGTGAACAAATACCTTGAACTACTGATGCGCAATGGGTACGTAGTACTTGACGACGGACGCATGTACAAACCAACCAGTAAGGGATTAAGGTTCTTGCAAAATCTTGAAACCGACGTTCTAAAGCTAACATATAGAACCTGAGCATTACAAGCCTAGATAAGCTACATATACATGGATTCGGAACAACCGTGCTGAACACTGTAAAAGAACAGTGCGCGCATGCAGAGCAACCTAGATCCGGTAACCCTTTAAAATACCATGGAAATCTTTACATGAAGCTGAAGATGCAAAGAAACTGGACAAAGAAAAACGTGGAGTTAGCCTTACTCACCACACGCATAGGTGATTTCTTCAAGCAGAAAGACTTCGAAGCAATAAAAGGAAAAATACCGACAGGCTACCAAATTCTTGCAGAGGACTCACCACACTTTAAGATACATGGATACGCAAGCGTAACTATAGAAGGAAAAACACAAGATTTCACCGTGAAGCTTGAACATTGCGGGAATAACAAAAAGAGCTCTTGGCTTTCGCCCTTTTTGTTAAATATGCTTGGCGGTGGATATTTCTTTTTGCAACAACTGAAGTCAAAGGAGGCTTGGATAAAACTGGAAAAGGAATTCTGGAGACACGTGGAAAACGTTGTGCTGCAATTAACTAACTCAGCAGAACTTTCAACATGACTATCGGAATAGAACTCATAGAAGCCAAGGCATCATTCGGCTGAATCTTGTACACCGTCTTCAGCTTTCGTCCACCTTCTTTAATTGACTCTGGTACATCTGCGTTATTTCTTTAACCGTTGTTGCGTCTTCAGCAGACTTGTCCAATCGATAATTCCGAGTGAATCGCGGGAATCTTATGGCAAGTCCGCTTCCCTTTCGAATAACATCTAGGGCGCAGGTGTGGATAGGGCTAAGCGTTATTTCCGCGCCAATAGTTTCTATGACAACTTTTGGCTCGAACCAAACATCTGCCTCAATGGTTGAGTGAACTCTCGGATGTCGATGAGGTATTCTGTGTTTTTCCATTATCTTAGGAAGTTTTTCCAAGTCTTCGTCTGTGAATCCCGTTCCGCATTTGGTGACTGTCTTGAACATGTCTTCTTCAGGGTCGTATGCGGCTAAGAGTAGGGCTCCGTATGTTCCGGCTCTTTTCCCCCTCCCATGGAACGCTCCTACGACTACTAAGTCGACTGTGTCTGTCATTTCACTCTTGTAATCTCGCTTATATTTTATCCAGAGCCACCCCCTTGCCCCCGCCTGATAAACAGCATCTCCAGTCAACGACTTGCAGATTAATCCTTCACATCCACTTTCTACAGCTTTTTCAAAGAATCTCTCTAATTCATCTGGATCATCAGTAACAAGATATTCAGCTACGCTGACACGGGCACTCTCTTTGACAACTTTTTCAAGGTGTTCATGTCTAATAGGGTATGGTTTTAGGGTCAGGTCTTTTCCATCAATGTACAAAGCGTCGAACATAAAAAGTGAGACAGGATATTCTTTCATAGCTTTTTTTATGCCATATTTTCGCCTTCTGTGCATCAATTCTTGGAAAGGCTTCATTTCACCAGTGTCTGGATCGATTGCTACACATTCAGCTTCGATGATAGCGTCCTCTGCCTTCACATATTTCCTGACTAGTTCGCTGCCGTCAGGATACTGAGCTGTTATGTCTTCCAGTCGCCGAGAGAATAAGATGACATTGTCTGTCTGCTTGTGGGCTTGTATTCTCTCTCCGTCGTATTTGAATTCGGCTATGCATTTTCCTCCGACCTTTTCAAGGATTTCAACGGGCGAGCCTAGTCGTTCAGCTAACATGGGTCTAATAGGTTCTCCGAGCGAAACTTCAAACTTTTTAACGCCCTCTATTCCCTGCTGTACAACTGTTTTTGCTACTCTGCCCAAATCAGACGAAATGTTGTACGCCCGCTCCAAATATTTCCGAGCTTCTTTTCCTCCGCCAAACGCAACAGCCAATGCATCGAGAACCGTCATGTCGGCAATTCCCAATCTCAGTTTGCCTGTGACCGTGCGAATGACATACTTTCCCTCCTTAGAAGTAGCATTTGCCAACAGACCGGCCAAGAGGCTTGTCTTCAGTTCAATAGACCCAGGACCTGCAGCTTTTGCCATCTTATCTAGGTTTGAATACACATTGTGAACGGTCAGTTGTTCTTGAAAAAACGTTCTTTGAGTTTTCTTTTCCAGAAATTTCTCGGTGGTCTCACCCAAGTCCCCTGTTTTTTTCACATGTTCTTCGATTTCTTTTTCGCTGTAACCCGTTGCTTTGGCGACCGCACGTATAGCTAACTTCTCTGCAATCCCCATCTCAATTCCAACAAAGTCGGGATAGAGTTTCCCTTGTGTCAAGTAGACAACTTTGTCAATTAGGTCTTTAGAAGTCTGTTTGAGGAGTTTGACTAAGAGGTCTGTCATTTCCAGCCTTTTAGTTGTGGCTTCAATTTCTTCGTAGACCTCTGC
>JBHLPL010000133.1:0-4024 GCA_048939465.1 Promethearchaeota archaeon
CAGGAAAATTATGGCATCAAACCTAATGTTTTCATTTTTCCTCGCGATTATCCAGGGCATCTTGATGTGTTACGAAGGAATGGATTCATTGCCTTTAGAGGGCCCGCTTCTCAGATTCTACCTTACTTAGAGTCAGGTTCAGGGATTTGGAATGCAATCCGCAAACACGTCTCGTTGGCTGCTCGTTTCTTGTCTTTCTACCTTGCCGTTCCTTCCCTTGTTGATCTAAGGGAGGAACATGGTTTAGTAAATATTCCCGCTTCGCTATGCTACAACAAAAAAAGGTTCATGCCTCTGAATGCAATCATCTCAAACGCCAAAAAAGGCATTAAGAAAGCAATAAAAGAGAGGAGGATTTTTCATTTGTACACGCATCTTTTAAATTTTGGAGATGCACCTGATCCGGAGACATTTCTCAACGGTTTTGAAGAAATATTATCATATGCCAATTCTTGTAGAATGGCGAATGAACTTGAAATAACAACTATAAGAGCGATAGCGGAAATGCATATTGCGTAGGCATCGAAATAAACTATGATGATTAGAATGAAAGTCTTGAGTTATCCGTTCAAAAGTATCGACCAAGAGACTTGGGAAACGTTGGAAAATCGAGCACATCATCTAGGTGTTTTTCAAACTTATGCGTGGGCTGAAACATTACGATACACTGGGATTGATCCTCGATTCCTACTTGTCGTAGATCAAGGGGAGTCTCTTGCAGGCTTGTTGATATTCCAGAGCAACTTTGTTTTCTCACTTTTCAATGCTTATGAAGCAAAAGACGCAATGCTTTTGACCGATATTAATCCCGATGTAGTTAGCTCTGTTGTCTCTCATATCTCGTCAAGCTTACGAAGTATGTTAGACCCACTTACTTTATATGTAGTAATATATTCAGCACCAGTTTTGTCAAAATTGTTGCGCGACCATTTTGAACATGAGAATTTCCACACACAAACTGATGCGACGTTTCTCATAGATCTGAGAAGTCCAGTAGAAATCTTGTGGAGAAGGTTGAGCAAAACAGCAAGAAGACTGGTGAGGAAGACGGAGAGACAAGGCGTAACGATTAGTGAAGCCAAAGATTGGAGTGCTTGGTTAAGATTCTATCAACTTTACTTTGACGATTGTCAAAGGCTCCAATTGCGTCCTCGTTCTCTACTTTTACACAAGGGGATATACGACTTTCTCTTGCCAAAAGATATGGCTAAACTTTTTTTGGCTATCTACAAAGGGAAAATTATCGCAGGCAGACTTCTTTTACTAACGCCTCATCAGATAGTGGGATATGAAATCACTTATGATCCCCGGTATCAGATGTTAAACCCAACCTATGCTCTTTATTGGCGTAGTATTTCATGGGCTAAAGAACGAGGTATAAGGTACTTTGACCTCGGAGGAACTATTTCAAGGCCCACGAAAGATTCTTCCTTGTATGGAGTTCATAAGTTTAAGGAAAAGTGGGGGGGTAACTTCGTCGAATTTGATTTCTTCAACCTGAGAAGATTTTTCCTCTTGGGAGAAAACCTAGTGTATAGAAGTGAAAGTTTCCGTAAGCTGTATAACCTTTTCGAAAAAGTCAATGTGATCCGCAGATATAGTCGTTTGTAGTTGTTGTTTGATCAATGTTGAATCGGAAGGTTTTGATCCCCAGTTTTCACCCTGCTGTTTTACATCGAGTTCTTGGTGTATTGCAAACATTAATAGAGCTATTAAAAATATAGATTTAGTTGCGGACACATATAATTGAGGGAATATGAACATCCGAGGACAAGAGGGTGCGAAGTCTGTCGTCATTGATGCGCACGCAGATGGATCCCTGTATTCTATGTGAACCCCCCAGAGATTAAGAGCGTCGAATGAATGTATGAAGGATGCCCAAAGATGATAGGAAAAAAATATGAGGAGGTATGGTTACGGGAGGGATCTGCGCATGAAGTTAATGAAAGAGAAGGGTTCTTCGAAAATCTGAATGTAGACAGCAAGCTCATAGCCGATTTGGGAGCGGGAACGCTGCGTTTTTCATTAGAGGCCATAAGAAAGGGATGCAGAGAAGCGGTAGGTCTAGATCTGTATCGTGGTTTGCTCAAGTGGGGATTAAAAAAAGCTAAAGAGCAAAAAATGGATGAGAGAGTAAGCGTGATCGTAGCGGATGTTAGGTATCTACCGTTACGTTCTAACGTTTTTGACGCGGTAGCTGCAATTGCAGTCTTCGAACATATTCCAAAAGGACAAATTCTTTTCTTGAATGAAGTCTATCGTGTCCTAAAGCCCTCAGGGACTGCAGTGATAGATACTTGGAATGCAATCCCAGTGATGGTTGGGCGGTTGCTAAGATTGACGAAAGATGAGATTGAACGTTGGAAAAAACCCTTTTATTACCGTAATTATTATCCTTGGGAATTCAAACAACTGTTGATTTCCTGCAAGTTTAAAAGTATACGGATTGTAGGAGCCCATAACACATACTTCACCACTTTCATGAAGAAGAAGCTCCATTCAATTAATCTTCGTAAAGCATCAAGATTACTGCTACTCTCCGAAATAATCGTAGATAAGATTTTTAGGAGATTTGTTCCCTTAAATTGGATAACTGGTCGATTTCTGATAGCGATCCTTAAAAAAAAGTAAGCTAGAAACAGGGATTCATTTGCTCATCAGCTCCTGTATCCATTCTAGGTCTCGGGCAGCCCTTCCTTCAGCCTTTCGGTCACGTACTCTATATCCTTCATGGTTATTTGAGTGTATATAGGTAGACATATCATTCTTTTACAAACGTCCTCAGCAAAGGGGAAGTCGCCCTCTTTTGTGCCCAGTAGCTTCCTGAAAATCGGTTGCAAATGTAACGGTGGCCAGTAAACCTCCCCTGCGCACTTAACTCCCTTCTCCCTTAATTCTCGCTTGATCTTCTCTCGATCTATGTAGACATCTAGGAATGCTACGTACTTGTAGTAGTTGTGCGTCACGTTTGGTGGTTTCTTCAGCGGTTCTATTCCCATCAACATATCGAGCTTCTTGTCATAATACCGAGCTATCTTATTCCTTTTCTCAATCATTTCGGGTAACCTTTTCAACTGCGTTAAACCTATCGCGGCACTTATTTCGGGCAACCTCCAATTGTAGCCCAACGCGACTATCACGCCGCTGTGAAAGTTCTCCTTGCCCTGGTCCCTAAGCACTTTGGCCATTTCCGCTGTTTCTTCACTGTTTGTTGTTATCATGCCTCCTTCGCCAGTTGTCATCACTTTGGTAGGATAGAAGCTAAAACACCCGATGTCACCTAATGATCCAGCTGGTAGCCCGTCTATTGCTGAACCGTGAGCGTGAGCCGCGTCTTCAATCAGGAAAAGATGACGATCTTCACAAATTTCTTTTATTTCTTTTATTTCTGGGCATACCAATCCACCTACATGAACTACAACCAGCCCCTTAGTTTTCTCTGTTATGCAATCTTGAACATTCTGGGCGCCCAGACACAAGGTGTTTGGGTCTATGTCGCTTAGTACTGGTTTTCCTCCTGCAAAGCACACTGCACTGGCTGTTGCGCTGAACGTATTTGTAGGAACGATCACTTCATCTCCGTTCCTCAATCCGACAGTCCGCAAGGCAATTTCCAAAGCTGCTGTTCCTGAGTTTACTGCCACTGCATACTTTACGCCGCAAAGCGTTATGAACTCATCCTCGAAATGTCTTGTGTATTCTCCAAGGGTCAACATTCCAGACTTGAGTATCTTCTCCACATCTCTTTTGATTTGTTCAACGTCCTCTTGCGGAAAATACAACTTAACAGGCGGCACCTCTCTCAAATGTATCACATACTCCTCACGCAGTCAATGACAATTATCGTGTTTGGATATTAATCGATAGAAAGACATTAAACTTTTGCGAAAGAAAGTTTATCTTGATTGATAGCATGGGTTCTTATATGGTTCTGAATTGTCTTTACTACATCAAGGATGCGATGATACTGACCAAAGTATTAGTTGTGGGCCCGCGCATTTAGGAGACTAGAAGAATTGACAGC
>JBHLPL010000134.1:0-4020 GCA_048939465.1 Promethearchaeota archaeon
GGACTTGATTCTGACGAATGGACCCTTCGCTCATTTAGATTTACAGAGCAGGAAGATGATGTTTTCGTCATTACTTCCAAAAGATTGATCAGATCGAAATCGGGTTGGGGCAAATGGCACAACTGGATGATTCCCTTGGACAAAATGGAATCGATTTCTATGTTGACAATGAGCCATCCCAGGAGCGAAATAGGAGATATATGGAAAGGGGGACAGTCTCATTACATTTTCTATTATGCCTTGCGTTTTATCCATGGCAAAGGGAAACATTTAGAGCACAAAGACTTTTGGATGCCTTTTGAGGTAACATATAAGGAACAGGAGTCTATTAAGGAATTCGTAGAGGAACTTATTCGTAGCAGAGGAGCAAAACCAAGTTTGCCTGTCGCGATTCCTGAGCCTCCGTGTCCTTCCTGTGGTCATGGGAATCCCTCTGATGCAGAATTCTGTGTGGAATGTGGGCGGCAGCTTAAGTGATAGAATATTTTTCGCCCAATTTCTGAAACACCAGCAAAAGCTTTAATATTCAATTATAGAGATCAACACTCAGCAAAGGATTAGCGGGGGGAATAGTGACGAATTGGGAAGGAGCAATTCAGTTGTACCAAAATTACCTGACTGCGGTGTTGCATGATACTAAGATGGCCGCTCATGAGAAAGCCGAATCCAGGACGGGTGGCCTAAGATACTTGCTTGGGCAAATGCCCGAGCTTGCCAGTACAGATATTGAAGAGATTACGGATCAGGTTTGGACGGATTGCTTGAGAACATTCAAGAAGAATAACAAAGACAAGAAGAGAACGTGGGCAGACCTAAAAAGTTGGCAAAAATACAAAGACCTAAAAGCTTGCCTTGTTCATGCAAGATATGACTACACATGTCACTACTGTAAAGAACGATACTTCGATATGGGTAAGCCCTTAACGGTTGACCACCGTATTCGCTGCAGTAAAGGGTATGATGAGAACTTGGACAATCTACTCTGTTGTTGCAGACCCTGTAACACGATCAAGCGTACTAAATCCAAACAGTTTCTCCTAGATTGGTTAAAGCGTAGAAGTACACGCTAATATCCTGAAAGTTCAATCGAAATCTCACGGTACAATGATGCTCGGAAATCATGAGTAGCGCGTGGACCTATAGCCCTTCTCCTTCAGTTCCTCAAAGTAAGCCTTCTGGGTCTCTATTACATCATCGATCGTCTTGCACTGAAAAAGGAAATCCACTTGAATCTGAATATCTCTGCTTAGTAGAACTGCGGTGAGACGGTTGAGAAGGATTCTTCTATGCTCACTTAGCGTTTCCAGTGATGGATTTCATCTTCTCCTACAGAGCATGGAGGGAGCTTAAAGACACAGGGGCAAGTCCTACGAGACTTTGCTAGCTGCCATTTCTGATTCTCTCCTTCTGCGTCTCAGCAGCCGTACGATACCAAGCAAAAAGTTTGCCCTTGGAACCTCTTTCATATAGGCTCTATAGCTATCCCCAAACTTCTCGACGGCGGCCTTATCTGCTCTGATTAGATCAATGTAAGTCAACGGGATAACAGGAATACCCAATAAGATGACAATCCAGTGCTGGAAAAGCAGCATACCGGCAATTGCCCACAGTATAAAAGTTACATACTGTGGATGGCGAACAAGAGAGTATATTCCACTATCGACAAGTCTAGTGGTATGAATGTAACTCTTTCCCTTTCTTACTCTACCTTTTTTGCGAAATTCAATCACTGGGAGCATTCCAAAAACTATACCCGAAAAAACATAAAGCCCCGCTCCAACGTACGCTAGAATTTCAATTTGAGAAACACCAGATAGTAAATAAAGTCCAACGATGATTTGTGAGATAAAAAGAAGGCTTGATAAGGTTACTGGGACGAAGTCCATCCGAGAAGAACTTTTCTTAGACATTTTGCTTCTCCCTCAACTCAAATACATTATTGCAACCTTTCATTAATAAAACTGCCAGCTACGATGTATTAGCTGGGTTTGAATGCTCAAAGATACTAAATCAAAAACACCTGTGCTTTTGTGTCCTGATCGCGCTCACAGGAACCCTAGTGATGCTGATTTTTGCGTAAGATGTGGTCGAGACCTGGATGTAGCAGATGAGGCAGCTCAATATTGAGATTTGATCTTCTCTGTTTATTCATTGTTTCACTCCGGTGGTATAGGCCCCGCACAGTCATCCTCTCCACCGCCTATCTTGTAGCCCTTCTCCTTCAATTCCAATTTTGGTTCTTCAACGATTCCTTAAAAGACCCTTCTTAACCGTTTAGTCAGCCACGATTAAAACCATAGCTATATCTTTGCAATCAGTCTGCCAAAATATCCGGTCAAAGCTATCAGACCAACCGCCAGCGGTATGAACGCCCAAGACCTAATCAGGAAGTAGAAGAACCGATCCCACGGACCTGCTGGACATATTGCCATGAAAGGACCGGGTGGTGTTGGCCAGGGAAAGAAAGAACCTCCCGGCGTACTTCCCCAGTACGCTTCGTATAGGCCTCCAAACATATGCCCTGCTATAATTAGGGCACTAATCCAGTACATGGTCTGCAATATTCCTTGAGCTACAGCAAAAACGATTCCCAGGTGTTCTTTGACAACTTTTATGGGTCCCATGATTCTGCGTAGGAAGGTGTTCAATCCGATATAAGTATCTTACTTTGCATATAGCTGCCGATTCGCTATTTTAAAATAGAGCATATGTTCTAAAAGAAATCCAATTATTAAAACACCGGCAAAACAAGATTTCCGAATCTTTTTATAGAATCAGATCAATTATCACTCAAGGGGAGAGGGAGAAAGGAGAAATACCTTCTGTCTGAATTAAAACCTAAACTTGAATGATTTCCAAAGGAGTCATAAGAGAGTGGAAAGGAGAATAAAGATAGAAATCGCGGTCTTAATGATCGTGGTTGCAACCGTTCCCACAGCGGCCTATGCACTCGGCCAATACTGGGTCTCCCAAGCCGTTTTTGCCCCCCCTCTCAGCTTGAGGGTTGAACTCATCGGAAATCAACATAGGGCAGGAGAGGTCATGAGTATTTCATTCACTCTAACAAATATCGCCAGAAGGTATATCTTGTTAACATTTCCAACTCCTCAAACCTTTGACTTTTTGGTGAGAAACGCCTTAGGAGAGATCATCTATGTATGGTCGTGGGGTAAGTATTGGATTCAAGTGTTGATGCCGGCACACCTGAATCCATGGCAATCAATACAGGAGACCTTGAGTTGGACTCCAGACACTCCAGGCATTTATACATTGACAGGTTACACGGTGAACTTCTGGTTAGGTAGCTGGGAAGATGGAGAACGATACAATTTGACAGCGCAGCCGATACCATTCGAGGTAATTGGCTGATTCAATCACCAAAACACCAACAAAATGAAACTCTTGCTGGACTCAATTAAAGGCTTTCATCGAAATATTGACCAGTAATTCAATCGAAAGCTATAAAGCAAAGAATGAAAGAGATTCTCAATTGCAAAAGATTTCGAGAATCATGGCTTCCACACAAGCTAGGGGGAGGGCAAAATCGGGAAAGAATCTCAGAAGAATCAAGAATCTCCTGCTGTAAAGGAGTTCTCTGGCTTTTATTTGACCAATGCAATTGAGAGTCTTACCAAGGGAAGCAAATTGGGATATGTGGGCGTTTCACTAATCATCGCAGCAGGTCCTGCACTCGTGTTTTATTTGTTGGGTTTACAACCATACTCATATTCTAGCCTCTTGGTTTATGGATTTCTTTTCTTCTTTTTGATAAACACACGCTGGGGTAGTAAAGTTCTAATCACAACAAGAGATATGCTCATCGAAAAAGCTGAGCCTCCCAGCAAGAAGGTGGTTGCTGATCGCATAAACAGGTTAGCGACACGATACATCTTCAATCCGGTACCGCATCTGTTCTTTGGAGTCACCCTCATAGCAGCTGGAATGATCATTACATACAGTATGAACCACTTGGAATGGTTTCTAACACCTTCTGCAATAATCTTTGGCCTAATGATAGGT
>JBHLPL010000053.1:0-12809 GCA_048939465.1 Promethearchaeota archaeon
CTGTGGGGTACTTAATGGGATATTTAACCCGCCTTTTGAGGGTAAATACGGAGCAATACTAGGGATCTGTATGTTATTTGCAACATATCCTATAACAGTCTATGGTCTGAGGATTGATCTAGATGCAGTCGGAGGACGGAGATCGGCTTTCGTATCAGGTCTTCTTCAGTTCTTTTTCTTATGGATAGTAGTTTGGACCCTTACTTTCTCACTCATTCGTATGTAACGAGTATTTCACATATAAAGCCACGAAATGTCTGCATTTTGATACATAGGAGCGTGTGGTGAGACGGTTACGATGAGTACGAGAAAAGGACCACGAATGATCATAGAGCACTTGGAGAAGGTGCTTGGACGTTGGATATGGTTGGAATACAGACATGTCTCTTGGCTTGTGGGCAGAAAAAACCTTCTTATCACAAATGTGAAAAAGAGAAGAGACGCCATAAAACTTGCGGGGATAGCAAGTATAGGGAACCCAAGCATAACTAAGCTTCCTTTTGATAAGACTAAACTTCTAATACTTGATCCTGGAGCCGAAATAGCCCTAAACTATCAGGACCTTAAGAGCGACAAATGGCTCATACTAGGAGGAATCCTGGGAGATCATCCCCCAATTGGGCGTACAGAGTTGCTCCTAAGCAAAAGGATGAGAGACATACCTCGTAGAAATATCGGAAAGCATCAATTCTCTATTGACGGTACAGCATTTGTCATATTGCAGATAGCCAAGGGGAAGAGCCTTAGAGACATTCCGATTACGATCGAGCCTGAATTCAAAATAACAGAGAATTATAGCGTGATCTTGCCTTTTGCGTTTCCGCAAGTAAATGGAAAACCTTTGCTCGCCCCGGGGCTAATCGGCTACCTCAAAAAGGGAATAGTTGAAGATGAAAAAGAAATAATTACGACTGGAAAGCCAATACCCGTCGCGTAGGACTAGCTTATGAGAAGATCGCCACTGAGGTACGAATGGTATGCAAATCGAGCAATGCCTGCTGGAAATCATAAGCGTCTTGGTAGTAATCTCTACTCTAAGCTATACTGCTTGGTTGGACTGGAAATATAGAAGAGTAGATAATAGCATATGGGCATACCCCATTGGGGTAGGCACAGTGATCTTGTTGGTCAGAACCTACCTGAGTTTTGAATATCTCCTGCTATTTTTCCTATCTGTAGGAGTTACTTTTCTTCTGGTCTTCACCCTATTCTCAATCGGTGTGTTTGGGGGAGCAGATGGAAAAGCATTACTCGCCACCGCGCTAGTCCTGCCCACGACACCCACCCTGATAGGAGATCTACAAACTCTACCCATTTTCAGTATATCACTATTTGATAACATGATAATCTTGATTGCCATCTCATCGATTCTATTGCTAATCTGGAATATCGTTAGGTCAGCGCCGACCTACAGCCCTTTTGAAGGATTTAGGAAAGAGAAGACCTGGAGGAGAATACTGACTTTGTTTACTTGCTATAGAGTTTCCATATCTAAGATCAAGCACGGAGGACGCATAAGGATTAGAGAAACAATAAAGGACAATGATCTATATCTGAAAACCTTCGGAGAATCAGGAAGTGAAGATGAAACCAGCCTAGTATCGCTTGAAAGCTACAAAAAGAAAAAAGGACTTCAGCAAAAAGTCTGGGTAAGCTCACCCGTACCACTCATACTATTCATGTTGGGGGGACTCATCATTTCATTAACAGCAGGTGATATAATTCTTAGAATAGCCTATTCTCTTCTTGCGTAGAATCTACGGTTGAAGACACAGAAGCCGGAAAAGCCTTTTCAGGTCAGGATGCCTATACTTCCTCGCCCGGCATAACCACAATACCACGGCTTGAGATTTCAAATGGATATCTTTTGAGAGAGTGAGCGGTTGATCTCATTTTCCGCACAATTAAGCTTCGTCTCAGCTCTCCCTCTTTCTCATCCAGATAAAGCAAGACTAGACCTTGGGCCACGAATTCTTCAACACCGTATCGGCTATACGTCCCTTGGCCAACTATCTCCGACGTCATTAGGGAGGTAGTACTAAGCTCCCTTAGGAGAGCACTAAGTTTGAAGATGGCCGTTCTGATCCCTGCAAGATCATCAAATCGCAAGCCAAGCGCAGACAGGGAGTCGATAGTAACCCGTTGAGCATTGATTTTATTTGCCGCCATATAGATTTGCTCTGCCAGATCATTAATTCCGAAGCCCCTACGGACAGCATAAGCCTCATCTGTAGGCAAACCTGCTCTCGCTGAGGCTGCGTCGATTATCGCAAGCTTATTTTGCTTTTCTAGTTCCGGTAGGTCCCATCCAAACTGTAGAGCTTCACGCCTGAGCTCTTTGGGAATCTCTTCCAGAGTTATGAAAACACCGGGTTCATTGCTTTCAACAACACCGTTGTAGAGGAATTGCATTCCAATTATCGTCTTGCCGGTCCCAGCACCGCCTGTTACTAATGTGTTGTTTCCTTGTATGAAGCCTCCGTGAAGAATCCCATCAAGGCCAGGAATTCCGGTTTTGATGCGTTGCAAGACTTGCCTTTTCATCGATTTTCCTCCTCTTTCTTATATAGGACTGGGGGTAATCATGTCTTTACCCTTCAATATTCTTGACATGCTCCACAAATCTACTTCCTGAATGTCTGGATCATTTCTGAGCTCTCTAATAAAAGACTCAAGGGCATCTTGGTTTTCAGCTATGACTATTGCATACAGCGAGGTTTTGTCCTCGCCAGTCGCCAGGAACCTGATGCGTGGATCTTTCAAGAACTTCCTTGAGATTTCTTCCGTTCTTTTGATACTAATGTCTTCGATTATGTGTCCACCAATTTTGAAGCTAATCAAAGCAAACAGCTCATATCCCAGGCTTTCAGGCGGTATATTAATTGTAAACCTCTTTATGATTCCACTATCCTTGAGCTTCTTGACTCTGAAATGTATGGTGGTATCAGGAATCTTGTCTTTGGGACCGAGTTCTCCCATTTTGCGCAACTCTTTAGTTACGCTGCTGGCAATCTTCGTAAAAGGAGTTCTTGCATCCTCAACTAACATGGCCAAAATCTGGCGATCGAGTTTGTCTAATCGCATCTTATGCCCCCAACAACTGCTACATTCATAATTAAGAAGTATAGGTATTTAACAATTTCGCAAAAAACCGGTTCGTTATTATGAAAAACGCATCTAATGATTTTCCTAGTGCGATAAATAGGCCTTTTATTGTGCGAATCTGCCAGAAAACAAACAGGAACCACTATAGGTTATATTCTCCAATAAAGTCGGGAGATCTGTTGATTTTCAGCCAAAAAAGGTCAGAATAGGGTTTTCGCGAGGCATACCTTTTTAACCAAGAAGGTCTATTATGCTTTGAGAGATGGCTAGCGGATATAGGAAATTGGGTGAGCAAAAGTAGAGGAGAGAGTCGGGCGATCTCGCATCGCAGACAGAAACAGAATACGGTGTCGTAGATGGCAGTTAAGATGGAGGAGCAAGAACAGGTCCATAAGAAGAGGAACCATATTAGTAGCGGATTACTTTATGAAGAATACCCAGCTTCTAAAGACGAGCTCAGGCCAAGGCCTACATACCGGGACGGTTGCCCCTGTTTTACATGTAGGAACATTACAGCTTGCGGAGTAGGGCAGGAAGCGTCACCAATCTCATGTTCAGAGATTGGGATTTGGGTTCAAGAACTAGCCAGGAGAAAAACGTAGCTTGAATCTTCGTTTTTTGGCTAGCGTGTTATCTTAACGCTGAGATAGCCTACTATCGCGTCTTCACTACCCCGTGTATCGTAGCTTGTGGCATATTTTAGTTTCCTAACCTCTTTTGCATCCAAAACACGCGATGCCTCCAATGCAATTGCAACTGGTACTGATCCGCACATTGTGGTCTTTTTGGCAAGGTTTAGCATTTTGTTAGTATCAAGCTCACAGATGGCAGATATGATTTCCCCATCTGTTCTGTAAATCCATTTAATCACCTTCTCAATGGGTCCCGGTCCAGCAGGAGCAAAACCATAAAACATAGAGCCGTAGTGGGTCATATCAGTGCTTGCGAGAATAACACTGTCCCGTTTATTTTCTTCTATGGCTTTGGCCACAACCTCGCCTGTCCGACGGCACGTATCTAGATCAGACCTTCCAACAGTAATAGGCACAATGTTGAAATCTTCTCCATAAAGAAATTGAAGGAAAGGAAGTTGGACTTCTAGGCTATGCTCGCGCTCATGAGGCCAACTATCTGCCACTATAAGGCGTTTATCTTCCTCTCTTCCCAGCTTCATTATAGACTCAGCAAGTGTCTCATCGATCTTGACCTTACCCAAGGGGGTTTGCCAAAATCCTTTTTCCATAATGGCGGTTCCGAGGTACCCACCATGGCTGGGGCCAATAATCACAAAAGTCTCGGGCCGGCCATCACAAGCCAACTCGTAGAAGAGATGAGCCGCAATAGGACCAGAATAAATGTATCCCGCATGAGGACTGATCCCTCCAATTATATTACGCGGTCCATCAGTTCTTGCTTTTGGTAGCTTACCAGGACCTTGAGGGTCCAGGAAGGAGTTTCTAATGAGTTCTTTTGTCTCATCAAGTGATGGCGAGTAGAAGCCAGTAGCAATTGGGCGTCTTACAACCAAATAAATCCCTCCAGATTCGTTTATTTAGTCCCCCGACGAATATAGATCTCCCCCATATAATTACTTTTTCAGCGAAAAGGTGATTAAAGCATAAAGGAATTAAATGATAAGGCAATTCATCTTATTCTGAATCCGGTGGAGGAAAATTCTATGCGAAGAAGGCCTGTGGGGAAAATCAGCCTAGAACAACTCAAGAAGTCTGTATTTCCGTATACAGGGGCTCACGATAGTTCCGTTTTATTAGGACCAGAAGTTGGCGAAGATACTGCTTTAATTGACTTAGGACCTAACGTCCTTATATTAAAAGCAGATCCTGTAACCGGGGCCGTTGAACGAGCCGGCTGGCTATCCGTTCATGTTAATGCCAATGACGTAGCTACAAGAGGAGCGGAACCAAGATGGTTCTTGCCAACGCTCATAATGCCTACCACCTCTACGGTCAAAACAGTAGAAGAAATCATGAGGCAGATTCATGAGGCCGCCACAGAACTAGGAGTAGCCATAGTTGGAGGTCATACCGAGTTCATTGACGGTATTGATCACCCCATTATTGCAGGAACTATGGCTGCAGTAATTGAAAAAGACAGATACGTCACTTCCGGAGGGGCAAGGCCAGGAGACAAGATAATCTTGACAAAAGGAGCAGCAATAGAATGCACAGTAATATTGGCTACAGACATGTCGGAAGAAATCAGAAAAGAATTAGGATCAGAAATTGTGGAAAGAGGGAAAGCATTCATCCAGAAGATAAGTATCGTAAAAGACGCTCTTATTGCCGTTAAGAATGGAAAAGTCACTGCAATGCATGATGCTACTGAAGGGGGGGTTGCTACAGCGCTGCACGAAGTAGCAGAAGCCTCAAACATAGGTTTTATGGTGTATGAAGACAAGATCTATGTTGCTCCAGAAACCAACAAAATGTGTCTCCTATTCGATTTGGATCCACTACAGGTGATAAGTTCAGGTGCGCTAATTATCACTGCAACTTCAAAAACCAGTCAAAAGATAGTAGATAGCCTTAATAAGGCAGGTATCAAAGCTGAGATAATAGGAGAAGCAACAGATAAGAATAAAGGTCGGAGCATTGTCAAAAGAGACGGCAGCATAGTAAATTTGCCGTTGCCGGAACAAGACCAGCTCTGGAAACTCTCCGATGCCATTACAGCAAAAGCTAGAATGTCGAAGCGAACCAAAACATGACTAGATGTCCACCAAAAATTTATATGCTTGACACTGACTAACAGAAGACTCTCCGAGCAAATAGTTGCAAAAGCACTGATTGTGAGGGAAATGAAAGACAGAAATCAGACTCTGGAAGTTGTTGTGATCACCGGTAGAACCATAGATCAAGGAAGAGCCATTGAAGGCAAGAAGATCTCAGAGGATTTGCTGAGTATTGCAGCCATTTGCGAACTGTGTCAAGAGGACATGGATAAGCTCAACGTCAAAGAAGGAGAAACGGTAAAACTCATGACCGATTATGGTGAGAATATATTCATCGCTAAACCATCCAAGTCCCTCGATAGTGGCATTGTTTTCATACCCATGGGTCTTTGGGCAAATAGGATAATCAGCCCGAACACAGGTAACATCGGAATGCCTTCTTTTAAGGGCGTTAGGGGCACTCTGGTGGCTGCACCGGGAGAAAAGCCATCTACTCCCAAGAAGTTCATAAAGAACCTACTCGAGTCTAAGCAATGAAGGTGCCGACCATGAAGTCCATTAGTGATGTTGTTTGCTCATTTTGTGGATGTTTGTGTGACGATATAGAAGTTGTCATAGACAATAATCGGATAGCAAAGGCCAAGAAAGCGTGTGCGTTAGGAAAGGCTAGATTGCTTACGGCAGAGGACCCAGAAAGATTAAGAAAACCTCTAGTACGGGAACAGGGAGAATTAGTCGATGCCAGTTTAGATCGAGCAATCAAGAATAGCGCTGGAATACTATCAAACGCAAAATTGCCTTTATTATACGGATGGAGTACGACAAGCTGTGAAGCACAAAGAATCGGACTGGAAATAGCAGAAGAGATTGGGGGTATATTTGATAACACGACATCGGTCTGTCACGGCCCGACCACATTAGCATACCATGAGGTGGGGATGAGCGCATGCACCCTAGGCGAAGTAAAAAACCGAGCGGATGTGATAATCTACTGGGGGAGCAATCCACTAGAGGCTCATCCGCGACACATAAGCAGATACACGTATCTTTCTAAAGGTCTTTTCAGAAAGAGTCCGAAAGAGAGAGAACTCATTGTGGTTGATGCCAGAGAAACCAAGAGTGCAAGACTTGCAACACGATTCTTGAAAGTAAAGCCAAACAGCGATTACGAACTTCTCTCTGCCTTAAGAATAGCAGTAAAAACTGGAGATTTAGACCGTGAAACAGTGGCAGGTATCACTAAGGAAGAGATAATAGAGATTGCAGAGTTGATGAAGAATGCAGAATATGGTGCCTTGTTCTTTGGCTTAGGACTGACTATGAGCAGAGGAAAGCACAGGAATATAGACGCAGCGATATGTCTCACAAGTGATTTGAACGCGTACACAAAATGGGTAATAATGCCGATGAGAGGACACTATAATGTTACAGGAGCGAACGCGGTCTCGGCGTGGATTGCGGGTTTTCCTTTTGGAGTCGACTTTAGCAGAGGCTATCCTCGATATAACCCGGGAGAGACAACTGCCGTTGAACTCCTGTTGCGAGAAGAGGTTGATGCAGCATTAATAGTGGCATCAGATCCGGTATCAAACTTCCCAATAAAAGCAGCGGAACATCTTGCCAGAATACCGATGATTGCAATTGATCCCCACAGGACTCCTACGACTGAGATAGCGGATGTTGTAATCCCATCTGCTATTGTCGGAATTGAAGTCGAGGGAACTGCATATAGAATGGATCATGTACCCCTCAGATTGAAGAAGATGGTTGAACCTCCAGCAGGTTGTCTCGCTGATGAGGAGATTCTGGAAAGATTGTTAAAGGCAATCAAAAAGCCCTGATTAATGAAAGCAGGACGGATGAGAAAAGTGTCTACCCCCATTAGGAATTCACTAATTATAAACAACGGAATTGTCTACGACCCGCTTAATGATATCATGGGAGAGAAGATGGATCTATACATCAAAAATGGCAAGATAGTGGAAGAGTTCAGAAAAAATGGTGCTAGAACAATAGACGCTCAAGGAATGCTTGTTATGCCTGGTGGTGTTGACATACACACACATATAGCAGGCTCCAAAGTAAACACAGGTCGCATGCTCAGACCGGAAGAACATCGAACATCGTTCGTACCCAAAGGTGTGATGCCCAGATCTGGCGGAGGATATTCGACTCCTACAACATACATATGTGGATATAGATATGCCATCATGGGTTATACAACGGCATTCGAACCTGCTACACCGCCTCTAAAAACAAGACATACTCATGAAGAACTGAATGATATTCCGATTATTGATAAGGCCTGTTTTCCGTTGCTCGGAAATAATTGGATAATCATGAATTATCTCAGAGATGGTGAAACTGAGAGACTTAAGGGATACATAGCCTGGATCATGCGGGCTGTCAAAGGGTATGCGATCAAAGTTGTGGCACCAGGTTCTACTGAGGCTTGGAGCTGGGCTAAGGGGATATCAAGCCTCGACGAAGAAGTTCCTCACTTTGGTATCTCTCCAAGAGAAATAATCCGAGGACTTGTGGAGATAAATGAGGATCTGAAACTCCCGCATACAGTTCACCTACATACACTCAACTTGGGACGACCCGGAAATTATGAAACGGCCATCGAAACAATGAGGATTCTAGAGGGTGTCAATCCCGCACGAGGACGTAAACGAGTGCTTCACGTTACTCACATTCAGTTTAATTCATACTCAGGTACATCCTGGAAGGATTTTGGTTCAGGTGCAGCAGAGATAGCCAACTACCTGAATTCGCACGACCACATAAGTGTTGACATGGGACAGGTTGTTTTCGGGAATACAACCACCATGACTGCGGATGGTGAATGGCAATATCGACTTCGAAAACTGACCGGACTCAAATGGGTGAATGGAGATGTTGAACTAGAGACAGGAATGGGTGTGGTTCCTTATATTTTTTCACGTAAAAATCTCGTTAATGCTGTTCAATGGTCAATAGGATTAGAACTGGCCCTCCTGACAGAAGATCCTTGGCAGATTTATCTTACCACTGATCATCCGAATGGGGGACCTTTTACAGCCTATCCTACGATCATCTCATGGCTTATGAGCAAGAAAGCCAGAGGAGAAATGCTGGAAAAAGTCCATAAAGCAGCGTCGGATAGGTCAACCTTGTCTGATGTTACCAGAGAATTTGATTTTGGAGAAATAGCAATAATATCACGCGCGGCCACAGCCAAGGCCCTTGGCTTAAAGAACAAGGGACACCTAGGTTCTGGCGCCGATGCTGACATAGCCATATATCCGATCTATCCCAAGAAGGATGATGCGACCACCGAACCTAAAAAAGTGATTAAGGCTTTTTCCAAAACAGCCTACACGATTAAAGATGGGGCTGTGGTTGCTAAGAGAGGCAAAATAGTCGAACAACCTTTTGGCAGAACCTTCTGGATAGATATAGAAATGCCAGAGAACATAATGAAAGAAACATATGATGACGTAAAGGAAACCTTTGAAAAAAACTATACAATCAATCTGTCAAACTACCTAATAGGAGATGAGGAACTCCTTAAATCATCTCCGATAAAGGTTAGCTCTCGATAGAAATGAATCTGTGGGGAAGTAGGATGAAGGAAATCGTGCTTACACTCAAGAAAGAATCAAAAGTTCCCCTTGAAGCTGAATTGATATCTCCAGACTCATTCTCAGGAAAGGAATTGAACGAGATTGCTAATCTTACGGCATGGCACGGAAACAAAAAGATTAAGCTGGGAGATTTCTTCAAGGCAGAGGGAGAACCGTCTGACAAACCGGAGGACTTGCACATAATAGTTAAAGGAGATGCTTCAAAAGTCAAATGGATCGGTAAACGAATGACCTCTGGTAAAATCACGATAGCAGGAAATGCGGGGATGCATGTTGGAGCTGAGATGTACGGGGGAGAAATTACGGTTGAGGGGGATGCTGAGAGTTGGGCCGGCACGGAGCTCCACGGAGGTCTGCTTCATATCAAAGGAAATGCGGGGGATTACGTAGGCGCCGTGTACAGAGGAGAATGGAGAGGAATGAAAGAAGGGTTAATAGTGGTCGAGGGAAATGTTGGCAATGAACTAGCACTATGGATGATGGGCGGAAGAATAATCGTGAAGGGGGGCGCAGGCCTATTTGCTGCCGCACATCTGAGGGGGGGAACTGTATTGATTCATGGTAATATAGGGAGGTTCTTAGGGGCAGAGATGAAAAAGGGCACAGTGGTTGCGCTTGGTAATCTAGAAAGCTTATTACCCGGATTCAAGTTTAATGAAGAAACACCCCTCTTAAAATTAGATGACGAAGAAGAACTGAAGGGTCCATTTCTCAGATTCATGGGGGACCTTGCAGAAAATGGAAAGGGAGAACTGTACCTTCTAAAGGAGAAAAACAAGCATATAATCTGAACCAAGTAGGAATCTATCATTTTCTTTCTATGGATTTTGCTTTTGTGGAAACCTAAGCTAAGGAAGAAAATACCACCAAGAAAGGACAATAGCAGAGACTACTACCTGGATTGAAATTAAAGTATATACGAGGCGTTTTTCACTTTGTGGTCCAAAGATACGTAGAATCAGATTAAGAAGTGTACTATAATGAGAGTCATGAAGCAATCCTGTCTCTTTGTTAAAAGCAGGAAGTCTATGCTGAGGACATTCTCCGAGAAAATCCTTCATTGAATAGATGAAATTTAGAAACTGGGGGATCGTACATAATATTATAATCTTTTCCATATTTGACAGAATAGATGTAACAATAATACACATTCCACTGAAGTAGGTATATGAATTGCCAACGAAAACCCGAGCAGGATACCTGTTGTAATACGCAAGGGCAAGACTAGCTGCTAAGAACGGTGTCATCATGAATACGGAGAAGAGGCGTTCTGTTAAAACGCCCAACAGAAGCACTGCCCCTCCAAGCACAATTGATTGTCCAACTTCAAGTAGGTTTATCCCGGCATAGATGTTTATCGCATTGGCCATATAGACGGTCATCGTAGGGATCAATAGCCAAGTGTAAACCAATCCAAGTTCAACAACACCAAAAAGAGGAAGAGAAATAGCGGTCTCACCGGCATAGTTTACTATGAGAGGTATGGCGGAAACAAGAGGAATCAGCAATTTGTACCTCCAGCGTACGTTTAAAACATCATCCATAAACCCCAGAAGAAGAGCAGACGAAATTGCCAGCAGACTGGTGTAGATGAGATTAACTTGCATTCCAAGAAGTGGCGAAAAGGCTACGACGGAGAGAATAAAAATCATCCCGACAACCAACCCCAGACTCTCCGGGATCTTTGTCTCTTCGGCCCTGTGATAATCCACACCAGATAGACCATTTTCCATAAACTTGTGCCCGGCCGTTGGTATAAAGGCAAAGCTCAGTGCAAATGTAGCTATGAATTGCAAAAGGAATAGCCACCATAGAGATGCGAAAGCCATTTTGTAACACCCTTTAAACCGGAGTCCATCCTGATTGGAATCAAAGATTTAACTACTAATATCTTATATATATGATTTCTATCGTGAAGACGTTCCTTCAACACTTTAAATAGCATTATTTTATTTAGTGATTGAAAGAGCATTCTAAGATTGGAGGGCAGGAGTATAGATGAGGTCAAAGACTCAAAAACCAAGAGTCGTCGTTGGAGGAACCTTTGACCTAATCCACCCCGGACACTTGTACTTCCTCAAAAGAGCACGAGAATTCGGAAGACTGATTGTTGTAGTAGCAAGAGACAAGAATGTTGAAAGAATTAAGAAGCATAAACCAGTCATCCCGGAAAGACAACGTTTAGCAGTGGTTAAAGGTATAAGATTTGTGGATGAGGCAGTCCTTGGCAATGAATCAGATGACCTATTGGATATAATGAAGGAATTAAGGCCAGATATCATAGTTTTGGGCCCAGATCAAGTATTTTCAGAAGAAGAGATGCAGAGCAGATTAAGAAGCCAAGGATTGAATGTTGAGATAATCCGTATTAACGAGGTTTGTGATGAATATCAGCTTTGTCACACTCAGAAGATCATTGAAGAAATATTAAATAGAAGAAGAGAATATGCAAATCGCTAGAAATGTTTCTTTCTTTATTTTACTTCAGCCCTCTCTGCAACTACAGTTAAGCTTACAATATCCCCGTCTTCAAGACCTAGTTTCTTTCGGAGATTGGCTGGAGAGATTATCTCCAGAACATCGTTTCCATAATGCGTCCGTCTGATAAATATGACCGCTCCTTCCACCTTCCCGTCTACAACAACACGGTGGCATTTTACAGAACCAAAGGATCTACCTTCGTTTGTGAATCCCTCTATTACGATACCAGGAAGCAGATCCAGCATCTTTCTCGCGCGTAGATCATCTTGTGTTTTTACACGTATATTCAGCGTGCCAGCAAAAGGCTCAAATCCCAGCTTTGTCTTGAACTGCCGAGAATATCCTTCTCGACTTACATAGTAGGCACCTTCTCCCATTCCCTCGAAAACTTCTCCTTTAATCTCAAAAGGAGCAAGATGACCTTCAAAAATAGTACTTAAAGATATATAGACAGCTCTCAAAGCGTTCATACCTGTTTCTGTGATTTCGACCTTCTGCCCCTTTCTAGACACTTCACGAGTGATCCAGTCCATCTTTTCAAGTTCCTGAAGATGTCTTGATGCGGTCTGCTGACTTAATCCGAGCATCCCAGCCATTTTCACAGATGAGATCTCAATTTCCCTACCGATCTCAGCCAGTCGAAGCAATACAAACCATAAGCTGGTCTCCATGAAAGATCTTCTCCTCAAAAAGTACTAGACGGTGATCCATAAAAGCTATTCTTAATCGTTGGAGATTTCGGATTGGCTTTTAACTGTGGAGCGACAGTAGTGGATTCAATCGTCTACCAAGATTCCATATCTTTAGATATTCCCCTTGTATGATTCTTGTTTTTTCTTCCATTCTTATGTGTCGATTAATCTTTCCGAGGAAATCTTCGGCCAATGATTTCTCTTTTTCAA
>JBHLPL010000054.1:0-12714 GCA_048939465.1 Promethearchaeota archaeon
ACAGAAGATGAAGAGAATCCAAGAGACCTCTAAAAAATGTTCTCAGATTTCGTGGATGTCTTTGATCATATCGCATCATATTTAGCGTCTCAGCCGTCGCATCTAGAAGTAGATGATGTCCCAACTAAGGAGAAATTCAAACAGTTTCTCAAAAGATTCGAGGATGCTCAGCACTTATCTGATCTTTTGAAGGAATGGGTTCAGTCGAGGCATAGATCGGTTAATCAATTGATAAGAATTCTGGATGTAATTGATGAGATGAAAGACGAATCTGAAGATTTACAGCGCAAGGTCGGCTTGCTTGTTCTTCCGCTATTCAGGGAATTCATAAAATATCTAGAAATCAATAGGAAGAATTCCATCAAAATTCTTCAAGTTGCCTTTGATATCCGGAGGATAATTGATGATGTGACCTCCACCATTCAGAAGATAGAACTTGCGTTTAAGGCACTGGGCTACGATCTCCAATCAGAATCAGAAATTGAGAAATTCCTCGAGGGATTGAGAGGCGGGAAGCTGGAGGATGCAAAAATCTATCTTGTCAAAATCGTAGAGAGATCGAGGATTCTTCTGAAGAGCTAGAACTCGGAACCGAAACGCCTTTTGCACAAGATTCTTGCCAAACAAGATTAGACTGAGCTGATAAGAACAACATCGTTGATTGCTCCTTTCTTTTGGCAAAGACAGCGGTACCTATACAACGAATTCTTCGACAACGCCCTTTGGCACCTTTAAGGCAATGTATGAGGGTCATAAGGATTCTGTATCTTCATTCAACGTTACCAGTCAAATGTACTTCATGACAATCGGTTTCACAAATTGGGATAGCTACAGCGTTGACAATGATCCAGAATTCGTTGTATTTCCTGAGACGTTCCAGGGAGTCGTTGGGGATTCAATGCTCTTTATCGCTATGGGAGCAGCAGGAGTCGTGGTATTAGTAGCTGCAGTACTGGTTGTAAAAAGAAGACGCATTTAACCCCCCCCTTTTTTTACCTTCCTCTCCGCAAGAAGACTCCATCCGGAAGGGTGGAGTAGTTTACCTACGCCGGTAGTAACCTTTGACTTATTCGGTGGGAAGTCCCCCTCCGAAAGGTGGAGAGATAAAAGCCAAAAGGCATTTATAGTTATAAACGAAGAATCATAACTATGCGATATAAGCTAGATAAGTCATCACATTCGGTGCATGCGCTGCAATATCATCTTGTTCAGTGCGTCAAACACAGGCGAGATGTACTGGATAGCAAAGAGATTGTAAACCTTCTCAAACAAAAGATACATGATATAAGTGCAACTTTTGAAGTGGGTGTGCTCAACATAGAATGTGACAAAGATTATTTTCATATGATTTTCAGAAGTAAACCTACTTTAGACATACCAAGATATATGAATGCCCTAAAAACCATCACCTCCCGAGAAATACAGCGCAATTTCCCAGCAGTCAAGGAAAAACTCTGGAAGGGAGCATTCTGGTCACGATCATATTTTTTGACTACCACAGGACAGGTCACTTTTGAACAGCTGAAGAAATACATTGAAAATCAGGGGATGAGATAATGTACCTAACACAAAACATTAGGATTTTTCCTGCACCAGAACAAGAAGAGGTACTCTGGATACTCTCAGAGAAATGTAGACTTATCTATAATTTTGCGCTGGCTGAACGTAGGCACGCTTATAAAAACGGAATCAAGGGTATAGACTATACTAAACAGCAAAATGACCTCCCCTACATTAAAGAACAACACCCCGAATACAAATGGGTGCATTCCAAAGTCTTACAATCGGTTCTCAGAATATTAGATGCCGATTATGCATCTTTCTCTGCTCTTCGAAAAAACGGACATACTATGGCTCGACATCCGTGCTTCAAAGGCAAGAAGTACTTTACCACTATGATTTACAACCAGTCTGGGTTCAAAATCGACCACGGCAAAATCTCTTTTTCTCATAACTACGACGGAGTGTCACTGGAGTTTGTCATACCCGAAAAATTCTCGTTCATTAAAGATGCAGAAGTCAAGCAAATCGCCATTTTCAAGAAGCGTGAGAAGTATTTTGTGGGCATAACATATGAAGTCAAAGCCCCCACTTATGCAGATAATGGTAGGTACCAAGCCATAGACTTGGGCATTACCAACATCGTAACCGCCGTAAATTCTGTGGGAAAATTCCTAGTGGTGAAAAATCGACGTCCAGACAAATACTGGAATCCAAGAATCGCCAAGGTACAAGCGCGGAGGGACAGATGCAAGAAATATAGTCGAAGGTGGAACTTGTTCAACAGTATCAAACGAAGGTACGAATGGAAACGTGATAATCAGGTAAGGGATTTCCAGCACAAATTTAGCAAGAAGTTAGTAGAGAATACCAGGGCTAATACTATCATAGTGGGCGATCTTGAGGTCAAAACGATGCCCAAGTCAAATACAGTGCCGAAACCAATAAGGAAGGGGTTAAACCGTGCAACACAGAACACAGGTGCGATGGGACGGTTCGTACAGTTTCTAGCCTACAAAGCCATGAAAGTAGGTAAAAGAATAATAGAATTTGACGAACGCAACTCGACCAAAGAGTGTTGCGTGTGTGGTAAACTCCATTCCATGCCGATTTGGAAACGAGTTATGAAGTGTAATTGTGGTAACGTGATTGCAAGAGACAAGAACAGTTGTGTGGTGCTTATGAAGCGTTACTTATTACAGAATGCCAAGTGGACAGGCTGTCAAGAATTTCTTGATAATCTGCGACACACAGCCGAAGGTAAAACGAAAGTACCCAATCCGTTTTTTGGATATGGTTCGGAGGACTCGCAGGAAGCCCCATCCTTTAGGGTGGAGTAGTTCACGGAGTGAAAATATCTTAGAATAGTTTAGTAACTTGTCGGTGGAGGCAGGATTCTTGCTCCGTAGTCTATATATATTCTCTAAGACCGGTGATACCCTTTTCACCAAATTCTTCGGGGAAGATATGATTGATGAACAGCTATTCTCGGGCTTTGTAAGTGCACTGTTCTCCCTGGCTCAGGAATTCGGGCATCGGGGCATGGAAATCATGAAAATGGATAATCTGAAGTTCTTTTACGATTTTACCGACAGACTGATTTTTGCCATCTCGGCAGATGAAGGGGACGAAGAAATCGCTATTAAGAATCTATTGGCCACGATCCGCGATAGGTTTCTTGAAAGGTTCGGCAAGGTATTGACAGATTGGAGGGGTGGAGACGTATCCGCATTCAAGGATTTTGAAAGCGACGTCTGGGAGATTACGAAATACGGAATTCCTCCCGAAGGACTGAAACTGTTTTTGGCTCCTCCTTTCTCCTTTAACAGAAGAAAGTTGAAGAGCGCACGGACTGGGGCAAAGAATCTGGAAGCCGATGTAGACGTATCTCACTCTTTGGATAGCGAAATCGCCACAATGTTTGCACTGGTTGAGGATAGGAGATTCAAAGGGAGTGGCTTTCTTAGAAAAAGGCCTGCAGAGACCATCGATTTTATCTCACGCATTTTATGGCCTATTTGGTTTGTTAAGATTGATGAAGAGAGATTTATGCCTCTGGACGGCCTGTCCGGAGAAGATCTGTCGGTCCCAAGACTTGATATGAAAAATCTGGAGAATATTGAAAAGGCTATTAAGAAATTGTCTTTGGATGAATCTGTTGAGGGGCTGAGCGATATAGAAAAGAACTTAGCAAAGACTATCGATGAGACTATCATTACAAAGGCACTCGTGAGCTTTGAGGTTTTGAAAGCAGTAAGAAAAGTGGCTCCTTATGCCAAATATCAGAGTCTAAATCTGACTGCCGCAATTCGCCCCTCACTGTCCTTGAAAGAGGCACTTGGGATCGGTGATAATCTTAGAGAAACTCTGCGAAACACCAACACGATTGCTCTAAAGCTGGAAGAGGTTGCAAAGGCAGTAGACGAGGTCACTAACAGACTACTCAGTGAGATTGAGAGCGGTGTATCTTCTATTGAGGCGGATTACTCAGGCAAAATCGAAGAAGCCCAGAAGAAGGTCGACGCGAGAATCTCGGATATCGAGAAAAGGAAGATCCAGGAGCTTAGCCCAGTTGAGCAGTGGAGGGAGGAGGAGCGGACAAGAATCGTTAACGAGTTCAGAGTCTTTCTGTTGCCACTAGAGCAGAGTTTTGCGAATCTTTACAATTTGATTAAGACACATTGTGAGAATTTATCGAAGACTGAAGAAGTTCGGGCATTCCTTGACATTGTCAATGTTTCTTTTGACCAAGTAACTGAGGCCTTCAAGGAGTCTCAGGCAGTGCTGGACGAGATTAGGATCAAAGCGGATCAGTATCTTGAGCAATTAAGAATGGTAGATGAAAGAACTGAAACCAGCAAGAGTCAGATAAACGACAAGTACGAAAACATGGTCAAGGAGCAAAGAAAGCAGCTATCAGTTTTCAAGGAAGAGAAGGAACGGATGCTGAAGGAGAAGGAGGCTCTCAGGCAATCCATAATCGAAAAGAAAGAAGCGATTCTTTCCAGAGTCTCTGAGATCAAAGAGAAGTCTCTGAGTGAGGAACATCGTCTCACAGGATTCCTTCTCGAGATCCCCGACCCGTTAAGGATTCAAAGGATTTTTAGATTCCACATCCCTCTGTATGTGGCCAAGTATCTCGCTCCAAAGAATGAAACAAGGTATTTTGTGTCGTCTCCCTTGGTCTTTCCCGCTGGGAAAAATCTGAGGAGAGAATCTTATCTCGAGCAGACGATCCCTGTGGAACCGTTTGATGATGTACTGACAAGCCTGAACATAAATCTGGAAAAAATGATAAACGAGAGAAAGAGACTTCAAAAAACCATTGATGCCTCGGCTAAGAAGAGCAACCTCCTTGACAAACCTAAAGTAAGATCCGTCATTGCCGAGGGACTCGATAAGTTCGAAAGGACCGAGCTGATTAACAGGAAGGATCTCTTGAGATTAAAGGAAGCTCTGGTAGAAGCATTCAGAAAAGGAACAGATTGAGCTGCTATCATGTCGTGTATGTGCTCGTGGCTGGCTTCTTGTCTGGCATCCTACCTACTTTGATCTCTCCGTACTTCTTTTCAAATTCGCTGATGTTCTTGCCCAATGCCATGAACAGCTGTTTGGCGGTTATCGGGGAAGTCTGTATTTCTACCTCGAATACGCGTTTTACTTCGCTTGGCGGTCGATCTACTTCTGTAAGCATGATCCTGTCATTGTAGAATGTTAAGCTGAAAACCACCGGATTGTGTGCCATAACTGCTCCCATGCTATAGATCTGGCGGAAGTCATCACTGTCGACTATTTTGATTTTAGGCTTAAAACTCAAAGATCTTCACCTCCCTACTCTCTAACTATTTCGGCTTCGTCTTAAAAAATGTGGCGATTCCAATGACGAGTATTACGCCGGATACGGCGCCAAAAATCCAAACACTGGAGGACTCATAGGTGTTCTCCCGGACAACCACGGTGGAACCATCGGCAGCAACCGACACTATTACATGCTCTGCACCGTCCCTACCGTAGAACAAACTGCCAATTTGGAATTCTCCTTCGTTCTCGTCTTCAAACACCCCGTCATTGTTTATATCGATTTTGATTGCATATCCGCCCGTGTCATTATAGACTCCATTACTGTTATTGTCTGCAAGTATGACCAGATAGTCCCCGTCTAGGAGGTTCAGGGTACCGTTATAGTACGTTTCGGAGAATATCCTCGCTCTCGAACCATTTCCGGCGAAATCTGTCCGATAAAGCCTTGTATCAATTGTCACGTTGCCATCTAGGGTTGCATTTTCCCCGCTCGCATAACTGTTGTTCTGATCAGCATCAATATCAATATGATCGTATACTCCGTCCGAGTCTGCATCAACCAAGACATAATTTAGCTGTCCTGCTGTGTGAGTGAAGCCGCTTTCGAAGTATGAAAGTGCGGTTATGTTCGCTGAAAGAGCGTAATCCCAGGCGAAATTGAATGCACGGTCCAGCGATACGATGAAGTTGACGCTGGTCGTTATGAGCAACTCGTCTTGCGTGATATTCTGATCCCCGTTGAGGTCAAAGCACGAGACGTTGAAGACGTTGATTGAGTTATTATCGATGAATACTGCATAAATGCTTTCATTTTCGATGGATACACCATCGCCATCCAGGTCAAGATTGAACGCTCTGTAGTGATAGTGTGCCATTATGGTGGCATTGTGGGTGACGTTTTCCCAGTAAAGCTCGAAGTAATAGCCATTCACTGTAATTGTTGTCTCCGTGCTGTTGAACTTCTCATAGGAATCAAAAGTGTTGTTCTTGTCCAAGTCGATATCAATCTGATCGTATACGCCGTTACTGTCTAGATCAACCAGTGTGAAATTGAGGATTTCGAGTGTTTGGTCCTCATCCATATCGACCGAAAAGCCTCCGTCTCTATAATAGGAAAGGAGGCCGAGGTCCACATATACTGGATCGCCTCCTACCTGGCTTGCGTTCAGAATGAATACCGTGAAATTGTTATCCAAAAGGGTAACTACTCCTCTGTCAGGTATCGCTGTTGCATCTGACATATTATCGTCGCCATTGAAATCGATATAAACGGTATCCCACACATAATCGCTGTCGTTATCATCTATGCCGAACCACAGACTTTGAGTCTGACCTAGAGAAGCATTCACCAGAACCTCTATTTGGCCCCACGTTCCATTATTGAGGGTGGGAGAATCTGATACCAAAGGATTGACCGCGAGATTGAAATACGTATCTCCGATTTGCTGGGTACGATTTGTGGCACCGGTCAGGGTTGCGTTAACCAAGGCTGTGGTCTGACTCTGGTTGTTAGGTTGCGGTGTGTTATTGACAGGAGAAGTTAGACCGTGATCAAAGTCTGCCCCCGCTTGCGGATCTACCTGGGTGAGAGGGGGGATCGCCAGTTGCGTTATGGTACGCAGAATGGGCTGACTTGAGAGCGGCGAGTTTGCAGGCGACCCTTCGGGCTCAGAGGTTGTTGCTGTAAGGCTGGTGCTGTACTGGGCTGCGCTAACGCCTGATATGAAGAGTGATAGCATTAGGATAGCTGCCAGACTTGTCATTACGAAATGTTGTTTTAGTATTCTTATCATCTCTGGCCCTCCGCTGGCTTCTCCTTTAATTGCCACTTACTAATTAATCTTTTTGATTTGTGATAGAAGAAGGGATTAAATCCGAAAGCCGAACCCAGATTTTAGTCGATAGTTAAATATAGTTACACATAGTAATATACGAACAAGGCCGGGTTGGTCTGAAATTAGACTTGCATTTGGAAGGGCAGAAATTGAAGCTTTCCATAATAATGCCAGCCTACAATGAAGAGAAAAGAATTGAGGGGGCCATCAAGAGGACCGAACGCACCCTGGACCAACTTGGCGTAGACTATGAGGTCATAGTAGTTGATGATGGAAGCCATGACAATACCTTTGAAAAGGCACACAAGACAGCCAGAAGAAGCAACAACGATCACATAAAGATCATAGGATACGAGAAGAATCACGGAAAGGGAAATGCCTTAAAATATGGAGCTATGCACGCAACAGGCGATATTATAATCTTTTTGGATAGTGACTTAGAAATTCCACCGGAGCAGATTAAGAGATACCTTAGGTTACTGAAACGTGGGGACATACTAATTCCATCGAAGAAGCATCCAAGGTCCAAAGTTGATTCACCACTGATTCGAAGGGTCTTAGGAAGGGTCTTTAACATATTAGTACGATTTTTGATTGGCCTCAAATATAGGGACACGCAAAGCGGGCTAAAGGCATTGAAGGCTAATGTTCTAAGAAAAGTGATGCCAAAACTAACCATTGACCGATATGCTTTCGATGTTGAACTTCTGACTGTGGCAGATTTGTATGGATTCAAAGCTATCGAGCTGCCAATTTCCGTCAAGATGAATGGAATGATTAAGATAAAAGAAATCATCAGGATGTTTCATGATCTTCTTGAAATAGCTTACAGACATAAAATTCTTAACTGGTATGATGGAAATTAAAGGCACAGAAATTAGAACATAAGTTCCAATGTTCCCAACACAGATTCTTTTGATTCTGTTTGTGAGGAAATTGAAGAAAAAACAATATTATACTCGTTTTGCATATCAATCAATGAACCTTCGGTTATATTACAGTAGCTGACTACGTTATACTATTATCAATGAGTATCATAATCGGGTAACTGCGATGGTTAAACTTAAGATCCTCATATTTAACTGGAGATGCTGGCTCAATCCCGCAGCGGGTGGTGCGGAGGTTTTTACACATGAATGTGCCAAAAGGTTCGTAAAAGCAGGCAATGAAGTTACCCTCTTCACCTCAAAATACCCTGGCTGTGAGAATGAAGAAAACCTAGAAGGAATAGAAGTAATCCGAGCCGGAGGTAAGTATACTGTATACTTCAGAGCGAAGCAATACTACAAGAAACGTTTCAAAGGCAGATATGATATCCTAGTGGATGAGATTAACACTCGCCCGTTCATGACTGCTAAGTTTGCAAAGGGAGAAAAAATAGTTGCGCTAATCCATCAGCTAGCGCGGGAGTACTGGTATTATGAAACTCCATTTCCCATCTCCATAGTGGGAAGGTATTTTCTGGAAGACTATTGGCTCAGAAGATATAAGAATATACCCACAGTAACTGTCTCCGAAAGCACAAAGGATGACCTAGAAAAACTGGGGTTCAAAAGAATCTTCATAGTTCCGGAAGGACTAAACATTAAACCTCTAACCAAAGTACCTAGCAAAAACTCTGAACCTACAGTAATCTATGTAGGAAGGCTTAGAAAGGTGAAACAACCCAATCACGCCTTAGATTCCTTCAGAATCGTTAGAAAACGGATACCTAACGCTAGACTATGGATAGTGGGAGATGGTCCCCTAAAAGAAAAGCTAGAAATGAAAGCATTCGACGGAGTAAAAATATATGGAAGAGTTCCTAAGGAAAAGAAAACGGAACTCCTGAAGAAGGCCCATCTTTTGGTTTTTCCCGGAATAAGAGAGGGGTGGGGACTAACAGTAATCGAGGCTGCCTCACAAGGAACCCCAACCATTGCATATAATGTTTCTGGACTAAAAGACTCAGTAAGGCATATGGAAACAGGCATACTGACGCCGCCCAACCAGATAAACAAACTGGCAGAAGCTGTGATTCAACTAATAAACAATAAAGGATTACTCCATAAACTGTCAGAAAACGCACTCAAACATAGCAAAAACTTCAATTGGAACGAAACATCAGAGAATTTAATGAAAATAATAGATGCCACCGTTAACGATGGTCTGGCATTAGAATGAACCCTTTGTATTATTTGATTGAGGATTGGTCACATGTTAGAGGTTTGCATAGGGATCCCTGTATACAATGAGGCTGGTAACATATATTCGCTATGTGTTTCTCTACTCAACCAGAAAGGAGATGGTTGGAGGATAAAGAGAATCATAGTCGTCAATGATGGATCAACAGACGACACACTGAATAGAATTAAGTACTTTGAAAAAGGATTTTCTGGAACACTCCTAGCTCGCAAAATCAAGCTAGAAATTATAAGCTTGGAGCAGAATATAGGAAAAGCTAACGCTTTGAATATTATATTTGAAAAAGCTCGAACAAGTGTATTAGTGCTGCTTGATTCGGATGTTGTTTTATGTAATCCTTCTACTATAGATACGCTATTGAAGGGCTTTGAAAATTCTAGCATTGGATTAGTTGGAGGATGGTCTACTATCCACATCTCCTCCAAAATTGGCTTTGTTGAAAGAGCCATGAGGTTCTCTGTGAATTTCTTGGAGAAAGCAGGCTACTATGGAAATAATATACTCTGTGCATGGGGAGGCCTAATGGCTATAGCCAGAGACATTTACAAAAGGATAGAACTGCCCACAGCGTTAATGAGAATTGATGCGTTCTTGTATCTTTGCACAATGAAACTGGGCAAAAGATTTAGATTCATACCTTCTGCCAAAGTGGTTGTAAAATTGGCAAAAAAGAACCCTTACTGGTTTATTAAGATCCAAAGAAGGGTCAGAAGATTTCCACGGGCATTTAGACACTGCTTTTCAGGAATTTTGGAGGAGGAATATTCATCAATACCGATTTCCACACTAGTCAAAAGAATCATTTCACAATTTCTGGAATCTCCATTAGATGGGTTATTTTACATTACCGCTAAACTCATGTCTTCTATAATAAATAGTTTGTTTAATATTCAGATATCTCATAGATGGAGAAGTTAAGATTTGAGATGGAGAATTAATAGCAGTGAAAGACAAAAACAAAATCTATCAGAAAGGCTGGCAGAAGAATTGGTTTAATCAATGTTATTCCTCTCGAAAAAAACCACATAAACTTGATCATTTCTATGATTTGTCTCGCGTAATCCTAATGTACAAGCATTCCCCCCCTCAAGGGCTAATATTGGATGTCGGGGCTGGAGAATGTAAAATATCCTCAGTATTGAGCAGAGTATTAGGCAAGAAAGTCAAAATCGTTGCCCTGGACTTCTCATCAACTGGTTTATCTAAATGTAAACATCGTGGATTTAGGGGATGCTTAATTATGGGAGATTGCCACAATTTGCCATTCAGAACGGATGTGTTCGATACGATCTCATGCTTGGAAGTTATTGAGCATGTTGGTTCTCCCAAACTTCTTATTAGATCCATCAGGAGAGCACTAAAAGAAAATGGCACTTTGATACTAACAACACCCAACGGAAACCGTATTATACGAATTATGGGGAGATTACTATATAGAGACATAAAGATTGACTACTCTCACATTCACGAATTCTCAATCAAGGAAATTGCTGGAATACTCCATAAAGAAAAGTTGAAAATAGTTAATTCAATAGGGCTTTCGTTTGACGTACCCTATCCTATCTTAGTTCGAATGCCCGATTCAATAATAAGGATTCTGTTGACATTGATGAAAAGAAAGACCCCTTTGGTCTTTTTTAAATTCCTAGGGGTAATATCGAAGAAAATATAAGAGCAATTGCCAAATCCAATCAACAACTAAATCTACGAATATTAATATCATTTAACATTTCTATGCAGCTAAGGATGCTGGTGACAGAAAATTGGTCCTCAAGGTAAGACAAATACATGTATCCCTAATCTTCGTATTTGCCGCGTCCATCACTGTCTTATTAGTAGGAGATGGTTTCATCGGGGATTCAAATCAGTGGATTTTGAATCCGCTGGAGAGATTGGAGAACATTTTCTACATATGGGATTCGCGTGTGCTTACTGGCGTATATGACCCGAGAGCAATTACATATATCTTCTTATTCCTGTTTTATGGTTCTTTTTCCATCCTCGGCATTCCAATTATAATAACACAACGGCTGTGGCTTGTACTTGTATTATCGTTCGTCGGATTGAGTATGTATGAATTATACTCTTATATTTCCAATACGAAAAAAACAATTCCGGCGATAATAGCTGGATTATTCTATATGTTTAACCCATATACCTTAATGTTCCTTCATGGTCAAGCAAGTATATTTCTGTTAGCTTATGGCGCATTACCGTTAACACTGTATTTATACCTTAAGGGTATGGATAAGAAGCAGTATAGATATGCCCTATTAACAGGTTTAGTTTTCGTAATAACCAGTGGTTGCGGGGATCCTCCGCTGGTATTCATTAACGCAACCGCATTAGTAACGCTATGGCTATATTATTTCTTGACAAAGAAAGATATCAAATATCAAATTAAGTTCAACGCATTATTGACAGCGTGCGCAGTAATCTCCAACCTTTGGTGGATTTTGCCTGCAGCATACTATCTATTCGGAGAATGGACAACGGCCCTTTCAACTCTTTACGACAATATAGTGTGGACCAATTCTTATTCAAGCTTTCTTGAAATTCTACGATTACTGGGAGTTCCGAAGCTATATGAATATTCCGGGAAGTATGTCTCATTTTCAGATTATTACACGTCAGACTCTGTTACTGCTATAACGACTTTAGCCATACCTATCTTGAGTTTTTCTAGCTTGCTATTCAAGAAGCGTAACAAATATACTCTATATTTCTCAATCTTGCTGATCCTGGGAATCATACTGGCTGTAGGTGTGTACCCGCCTTGGGATCCTTACCTTACGGGAGAGGTATTCTTCTGGTTTTATAACAATTTCCCATTCTTCAGGATATTTAGAAATACGTATAAGTTTGCAACATTAATTTGCCTATCCAGTGGAATAATGTTGGCGTTTACTTCAGAGAATATTATAATTAAAGAACATAATCTCAGGATCTTTAAAAATAAGAAATTCTTAAAGCCGTTGTTTATTTTCTTAACTGTTGGCTTAATATTTGTAAATGCATTACCTATGATTTCAGGAAACATCTATGAACAGAATAGAAAAGTTGCGATTCCTGATTACTACTATCAAGCAGCAGATTGGCTGGGATCAGATTCTGAGGCCTATAGAATATACAAACTTCCGTGGCAGAATTTCCCTATATTTAACTGGGGAGATCCAAGATTCGACCCCCCGATTTTTCTTTTTGACAAGCCATTGATCTATCATTCTATTGTCCCATTTGGTTCACAGTATTTATCAGATTTGATTGATCTGAGTTACTTCGTATTTCATCAAAATCAAACAGAAGATTTCGGAAGACTGATCGGATTGATGGGCGTCAAATATGTTTTGCATGCCAAAGATGCCGATTGGGAAATCTATGATAAAGACCCCCC
>JBHLPL010000055.1:0-12550 GCA_048939465.1 Promethearchaeota archaeon
GTGATATCAAGACGTGCCTTTTCCGGAGTCTTCTCGGCTCCTGCTTGCCAGATGTGATTACCCAAAAGCTTTCTAGCCGCGCCATTTACTATGTGCGTGGCTGTATGATGTCTCATCAAGGCGATCCTTCTTTCCCAATCAATTTTCCCGAGAACCTTTTGTCCTTCTCCAAATCTCGGTGTATCAACTTCATGAACCACAATCTCACCTATTTTTTCCACGTTAACAACTTTTGATCCATTCAACGTACCCATGTCGTGAGTCTGTCCTCCCCCTGTTGGATAAAACAAAGTTTGGTCTAGCACAACGTATCTTCCGTCTATTATTCTCAATACTTTTGCCTTAAACTCCTTTTTGTATGTCTCTTCGTAGTATCGAAGACGTGTGGGATTTACGCCTTCAAGCCCCTCCTTGAGCTGCTCCGACGGAGTAGTCTCTTCTCTCCTGACCTCCTCCTCGGTTTTTCTCTCGTTAATGCTTACGTAGAAATCTCCGGGGATGTCTACATGTTGCCCTCTTTTCTCTGCAATCTCCTTTATTACCTCAGGAGATATACCCCTTGATTCATATAGCTCTAGCAAAGTCTCTCGATTGATTCTTTCTTTCTTTTTGAACAACCCCTCAACATATCTTCTTCCTTTTTCGAGGGTACTGTAATACCTTCTGGTTTCAATTTCCAAAATGTCACCGACTAGTTCTTCTGAATTAAGTACTCGAGGATACGATCTCTTAAGGTAGTTGATGTGCCTATAACCGATCTCGGAAAGATCTAGTCCCAATCTGTAAACATCATTCAGACTTATTGCTCTTCGAAGAATCGTTCTAAGGTTGTAGCCTCCTCCGACGTTCGAGGGTATGGCACCGTCGGCCAGTGCAAAAACAAACGTACGCATGTGATCGGCTATCGCATAAATAGCCTCAAGAGGTCCTAATTTACTTTCAAGTTCGCGATGAGGTATCCCTAATCGTGAAGCTATTTCCCGTCTGACACTTTCAATATTCCCGACTTCTTCAACATCGATAAGACCCGATAAGATTGTGTATCTGTGCAAAAGTTCTTTATCAACACTTATTCCTGACTCTTTAAACATATAATCGAAAACAGGTCCAAAAGTTGCCTCATAAATAGTTGGCGTTCCTTGTGTAAACCAGCAGGTCCTCTCAATACCCCAGCCAACATCAATTATCCTGAAATCCATTTTTTGATAGCTACCGTCTGGCAAGACCTCGTATTGCATAAAGACGTTATTGACAATCTCCAACCCTCTTCCGAATGCTTCGAGGCATGGTCCAAAATTACCACCACCGACCCAGATGTCTTCCTTGTACACAACCTCTTCTGGTTTTAGTCTCAGATTCTTGGTTAGAAACTCAAAGTTCAGGTCGATACAGTGATCCATCCAGTATCCTTTAAGACCCAACTTCTTAGAATTAAATGAATGTTGTCCCCCCATGACAAAAAGGCTTAAGTGTCTTCCGCTTTTTCCTACATTATCAACATCGCTAAAACCTTTTCCGCCAAACCTAACACAAGGTTGCGGCACAACCAAAGGATTTGCAGGTGGTTTTGTTACACCACTCAAAACCCAAGGTTGAAAATCAGCTATGGACGCGATTGTGAAGTGTATGTCGTCACGCCACCGCGCGACAACTGGATACTCCTTGATTCTGGTATGCCCATGTTGTTCAAAGAATCCGCACCATTTCTCAATTGTTTTATGAAAATCCCAACCCCCGTTTATCCTCTGTTCAATGAACTTGTACCCTCCCACGCACGCTGTATCTCCGCACGATTTTTCATCAGGATTCATTGTCCAGAAGTGACCACCACAACCCTCGCACTTTGCTCTGTCAAAACCTTCTCTCCTGAATAGTTCTACTTCGTACTCCTTTCGATTAAATATCTTCCTCAGAATCTCTTTTGTAATCAACACGTTCACCCTCGACATCGGAACGTGACCCGCAGATTTAGTGTAATCGTCACTTCTAATGGTAGTCTGTCTATTAATAAGAGTGGGGTTCTTCCTAATCCGGAATAATTAGGATAAATTTCAGAACCAAACAAAAAGGAATGTGATTGGTTATCTTCACCCAAATAGAGCTCCCAAGCCTGCTGTAGCCTCTTCTTCCTCTTTTACTTCTTCCTTTTTCTTCTTCTCTTCAACAGGTGTCTCAGTCTTCGCTGCTGTTGTAGGCGCTGCTGCCGGAGCTATTGCAGCCATTTTAGTGGCTTCCTCAATGTTTACATCCTTGAGTGCAGCAACCAATGACTTCACTCGTGCTTCACTAGCTTTCGCTCCTGCCGCCTCCAAAACTTTACCAACGTTAGCCTCGGTGATTTTCTTTCCGGCCTTGTGGAGCAACATTGCAGCATAGATGTATTCCATATCATACACCTCCGAACTATGAATTGCTTACATGCATCATTTCGATTCTTTCTATTTTCTCTTGATTAAGTGGATTCTTTATACACTAATTTATATAGGGCGTTAGCCTCAGCTTCTGCTCTGGATAGCGGGGTCTCTATGAGTCCTGGTACGAATATTTGGGCATTTAACGAGAGATTGCTTATCTCCATAGATGCCTTTTGAAGTAAAATGTGCATATTATCACTTGTTGGATACGCCATATTTACTGATAGGTTAGTTGCTTCTGCATACGCCTTCCCTATTTGACCGAGTATTTTTTCGATATCCGTCTTTAGATCCTCGCTGGTGAAGATTACGCCGTTTTGATATGCTGCATGCAGAGTCAGCCCAACTTCCATCGGGGTGATACCCAGTTTAGATAGAATCATTGCTACTTTTCTAGGTACCTCTTCACCCTTTCTGACGATAACTTTGTCTTCTGCCATCCATATTGTCCCTGATCTGATTTTTGTCTTCAGACCCAAATCCCCAAATTCAGTTATCATAGGACCTGGTGGGAATCCAGTGTTCCCCTCAGGAATGATGATATCTTTTGATGGAATGCTTCCAGGTTTTGCAGGCGCCTTCATTCTATTACTGTTTAGGAATCTTGCCATCTCAAATGGATCCGTATTGACAAAAAGGAAGGCTATTGTGCCCTCTATCATGTCTATTAGTCCTTCAACATTCCTCTTCTTTCCCCTAGTCTTCTCTATGGCCCGTTTCATCAACCTATTCTTCGCCATTTTGATAATAGCTTCCCCTCTCAGCCTCTTTCTAATATCTTGAACCTGTTTTACACTCAGTTCTTCCATCTTTACCAAGCCAATCACATCAAATTCCTCGATATAGCTTGCTAGTTGCTCTACTTCCTTGATTTTCGCCTCAGGAACTTCTCTTCTTTGAGCTGAAACACTCATAAAACCCACATCCTAGACCTCTAGTTTTGCTGAGGAACCCATGCTTGTCTTAACATAGATTGACTTGACATTTTGCATTCCTTTATCCAGATTTTCTTTGAGGAACGATAATATCTCCAGAATATTCTCTGCAGTACTTTTATTGTCCATATTCTTGTCTCCGACCTTAACATGTATAACTAGGCTCTTCTTCATCGCTATTCGCACGGTTTTACGGTATTTTTCTAGGACAGGTTTAATATCTGATGTTGGCGGAATAATACCTCCTGGTTTGGGCATTTTTCCTCTGGGTCCGAGGATCGGTCCCAGAAATCTCCCGATCAGAGGCATCATGTCTGCACTCGCGATGAAGAAATCGTTTTCATCCACTATTCTCTTGGCTGATTTCTTATCAGCGGCTAGTCTCTCCAAGTCCTCTCTTGATAAAACTAAATCTGCTCCCTCTTTCTTAGCTTGAATTGCCAAATCGCCCATGGCTATGACACATATTCTTGGTTTCTTACTAGCGGTATTTGGCACAACTAATTCTGCTTCTATTCTGCTCTCTGGTCGTTTGAGATCTATCCCCCTCAGATTAACGGTTAGGTCGATCGACTCCACAAAGTTCCTTGTTTTTGCCTTGCTTTTTACTTCAGCAACAGTTTCTGCAATTCTATCAATGCTTACTGACATATTCCTAAACCCCAGAATATACTAAAGGGAGATCATAATCCTTAAGATTGGAATTGGTCGAAGTTGTAGGAAAGGGATTTGCAAGCTTTCTATTTAACTTTATCTTTTTTCCCAAGACTCCGTCTGAAAGGGTGAAGATGAATTGCGTTGAATTTAAATAAATTTTCTGGTAATTGAGTTTTGGGTAAGACACTCGTAAGAGGAAGCTTGCCTAACGGCATGGTGTAGCATTCAGTCTGGGAGCACAGGCCTTGTGGGTGTATCCCGCTTGGCGGGGCAGCTGAGTGCCTGTGGCACAGTATGGAGCGAACCAGCCTGAAGTTTGAAAGCTTTCCTGTGCAGCCCTGAATTCGGAGCACAGAAGCCCCCCTCTGCGAAGCCAAAGTGTCCTTAGGTGCGTAAATCAGGGAGAAGGAGGAAACTCTTTACGAAGGCCGGGAGCAGTTCGCCTGGAGAAATCTATATCTCTCTTTCCTGAAATATATTACTGAAATCTAGGTTCCTTCAGCTTTTGAGATTAGCTCGTCGAATTCTCCTTGATCTATTTTCCTTTGAATGTCCCTCGGGTCTTCTCCGTCTATAGTTATACCCATGCTAACGCATGTGCCAAGTACGGTTTTGACAGCTCTTTTTAGACCTCTGTCAAACATTAGGTCTTTTTTCGCGTTTGCGATTTTGACTACCTGTTCTAACTTAATGCTGCTAACCTTTTCTTCGCTAGGGTTCTGACTTCCCTTACTAACACCGGCCTCTTTAAGAATAAGTGCTGATGTAGGAGGAACCCCTATCTCAACCTCGAATTCCTTAGTTTCTTCGTCAACTATTATCTTAACTGGCACTTTAAGACCGGTCAAATCCTTGGTCAGTTCGTTTATTTTTGTAACTACCGCATAAAGGTTCACGCCCGTGGGTCCAAGCATCGGTCCAACTGGAGGACCAGCACTGGCTTTTCCTCCCTCAACCATTGTTTCAACGCTTAGCTTACCCATTTTGAATCACCCTCAAATAACCATGGAGAAAACGTTCAAACCAATTATAAAATTTTCGCATATCAAAGGCGGACCGCTAGAGGTGAAATTCCTCCTCTTCCTCCTCTTCCTCCTCAAACTTGCTCGTCTTTTCGACTAGCTTAATATAATCTGCATGCACCTTTATGGGAATTGGATATGCAGATTCAAGGAGTTCAAGGACAACTTCGCTTTTTGAAGCATCTATCCTCGAAACCTTGGCCCTCTCTCCCTTGAATGGACCACCGATGATCTCGACAGTATCGCCAACGTCTAGTCCCTCTGTGGCCGGTCTAGGCACAAGTGCATGTTCTATCTCTGATATGTCCACTTTTCCTACGACTTTGCCCCTCACGTGAGGTATTCCCGATATAACTTTATCTACTTCCTGTTGGCTTCCCGCCTCTACAAAAACATAGCCTCTCAAAAGCCAGGAAACTAGTACGGCTTTTAGGTTTGCTTTTAATGTTTTTGCTCTTGCCTTGATCATCTCTGCTACGCCTTTTTCCTGACCTATAATCGTTCTAATGGCATAAATGCTGGTCTTAGCTCTCGAAATTGCCATAATACGCATCTCCGCTCTCCTAAAAACCCGTGAATGCCCAGAATAATATTCTAATTATGAATGCTAATACTCCCAAAACCAATATGGCAAGTAGACTCATTCTGACTCCGTAATTGACTTCTTTTAGGGTAGGCTTCCTGGAAAGCCTAATGACTCTCTTAGCTTTTTCTATGAAATCCCTCAATCCCATTCTCAGAACCCCAAAGGAAGCTGCTTCAAAGTTCTTCAAGCCCTAAGTCTTTCCCTAGGTTATTAACCTTTTCCCCGTTTGCGCCAAAAATGTACGGAGATCTAACGCCTGAGACTATGATTATTACTTGGACTTTATCTTTTAGCGAATCGTCTATTATTGCGCCCCAAATTATCTCGGCGTCGGGTTGGAGCTTATCTGAAACAACTTTGACTGCGGTTTGCGCTTCTTTTAGTGTCATATCTGAACTTCCATTTACGTTTATCAGCGCGGCGTTGGCCCCTTCTATGTCCACATCCAAAAGTGGATTATTCAATGCGTTTTCTACTGCATCTATGGCTCTGTCATTGTTATCCGATTCTCCCATCGCAATAATTGCCACTCCACGATTCTTCATGATAGTCCTGACATCAGCAAAGTCTAAGTTTACTAGTCCTGGCCTGGTTACCAGCTCAGCTATGCCTTTGACCCCTCGTATAAGCACTTCATCTGCCACCTTAAACGCCTCAGAGATGCTCAAATCAGGTGCAAACTCCAGAAGCCTATCATTTGGAATCACGATAACGGTATCTGAAGCTTTCAGAAGCTTTTTTAGGCCCTTTGCTGCGTTTTCCTGTCTTTTTTTGCCCTCAACTTTGAATGGCAAGGTCACTATTGAGACCGTCAACGCATTCTGTTTTTTTGCAGCTTCGGCAAAAATCGGTGCTGCCCCTGTGCCGGTTCCGCCACCGAGTCCACATGTAATAAACACCATGTCGGCCTTTACCGAGTTTCTGATATCGTCAATGTTCTCCCTTGCAGCCGCTTCTCCGACGTCTGGATTATTACCTGCCCCAAGTCCACCTGTTAATTCTTTTCCAATAAGGAGCTTGTAATGAGATTTGGTATGAAGTAAGTCCTGAGCATCCGTGTTCACGGCAAGCGTTTCAGCTCCATCTATGCCTGCTTCCATTAAGCGGGTTGTTGTATTGCCTCCCGCTCCGCCGATACCTATGGATAGAATCTTGGCTTTTACGTTTCTCAAGACTTCCTCCAGATGAGTGTCTGTTATGTGATCTTCTGTACGGGCTTTCTTTAGGGCTGTTTCTATGAGCGAACGCATTATGAGCACCCTCAATCGAAAAACGAGATTAAGTCGGGATAATCTAAGCTTAACTTCTTTTTTTTCCAATAAATTCTTTTCTTTGGTAGTCTTCAAGAATCAGATCTTATTACCCCAGTAATACGCTAGTATATATGATGCAATTATAGAGTCGTCAGCTTCTAAGTGACCAAAGGCGCCATTCAGCATGGATTTGGCTATGACGAAGGATACTTCGAAGCAAAATCGCTGGCTTTTCCAACGTCAACTTGCATATTTCCGGCCATTTCTGTTATCCTAATCCTCTCCTTTCCTTTAACACCCTTCCAATCAAAAATTAGCATTTCGGCTCCATCGGCAGTCTTCTCTATAGCTTGCTTCAACATTTCTTCATTGATGTAGATAGTAGCGTGCTTTGGAATTATATGACCAACAGCGACTTCCGTATTCAATCCAAGCTTAGTGAATTTTGGGGCATAGTGCCCCCCTCCTACTCCTATTGCTCTCAACCCTTTTCTCGGAGGGTTAATCGAAGATATAATTGCCTTAGCTGCTGCCAATCCTGCTTTTTTGTTCTGCCATCTTTCAGCTGTACTCCCGATTTCTACATACATGACTGGGATATCAAGAGAGGGGCCATGATGTGTTGCTTCATAGCTGACTCTGTACTCCTTCAGACCAAGCTCGATCTTTGCTGCTAATAGCCTTTTTAGAGCAGATTTCATCTCGTATGCTGGGGCGATAGAGACTCTCCTATCTTTGCCCCCAAATTCCGCCTTGTTCAAATTACCCGGAACGTGAACAGTCAAGACCGGTAGTTTACTTTCACTTGAATGTCTGGAGGCACATATCACGAGTTCTGGCGAAAAGGACTCTGTAATATGGGACGCATAAATAGTATCTCTTGTAGTAAGCGCCAACTCAACTTTTTTTCCACTGATGACCGTATGACGGACAATACTCTCGTCAAATGTTTTGTTGGTCTCCTCAAAACTGCAAATTGAACGTAATTGTTCAATAATATTCATGCCAGCAACATCCATTGTAGAAGCCAGAACCAGTATCAAACTACTATCCCCTCATAATAGGAGCGATAGTATCGCCTTTTGAGCGTGAAGTCGATTTTCAGCTTGATCCCAAACAATTGAATTTGGGCCATAAAAAACCTCATCTGTAACTTCATTCTTCTCACGAGGAAGACAGTGCATAAACAAGTAACTTCCATGGGCAGAAGAACATAGTTCCTCGGTTACTTGAAACGAACTAAAATCCTTTTTGCGTTTTTCAGCTTCTTTTTCTTGTCCCATGCTGACCCAAACATCAGTATAAACTATGTCTGCGTCTTTAACAGCAGCCTCAGATGAATTAACAATCTCTATCTTAGAGCCGGAAATTGCTGCATTTTTCTTGGCAAGCCCTAGGACTCCTTGCGCCGGTTCATACCCTTTCGCAGTTCCAACACTTATATCCATTCCTACTTTGCTGCATCCGATTAATAAGGAATTACAAACATTGTTCCCATCTCCCAGGAATGCCAATTTCAGATCTTTCAGTTTTGTTCTTCTCTCTTTTATTGTTAGAAGATCTCCCAATATTTGACAGGGATGAAATAGGTCTGATAAGCCGTTGATAACAGGAATCTCTGCATTCTCGGCGAACTCCTCAAGACCATCGTGAGAGAAGACTCTCGCCATTATGCCGTCTACGTATCTGTCTAAGACACGAGCAGTATCTGATATTGGTTCCCCGCGCCCGAGTTGGATATCGTTCCATCCTAGATAGATACTACGTCCTCCTAACTGATACATTGCCACCTCAAATGAGACTCTGGTTCTGGTAGATGGTTTCTGGAAAATCATTGCTAACGTCTTCTCCTGAAGAAGTCTGTGCCCTGACTCTCCAGTAGTCTTCCTCTTTAAGCTACTCGCAGTGTCCAGCATCAAGTTGATATCTTCTTGCGTAAAATCCTGTAGTGTCAAAAAATCTCTCCCTCTAATGCTTTGCATGCTTCTTTCCCCTCATCATATCTCTCATAATTAGCATTCTAGTATCCCCTTCATGACAAAATAAGGTTTACAAACTCCTCCGGCTCGAATTTTCTTAAATCTTCATATCTTAGACCGGTTCCCACATAAATTATTGGCTTCTTTGTTATGTAAGCTATAGAAAGGGCAGCTCCACCTTTTACATCTGCATCTATTTTGGTGAGAACTGAAGCGTCAATTTTCACTGCCTCGCTGAACTCCTTAGCTTGTGATACTGCGTCATTGCCAGCTAGAGCATCACCTACAAAGATAACAAGATCGGCGTCGGAAACTCTCACGATCTTTCTCATTTCATCCATTAGGTTTTTGTTGGTCTGAACGCGTCCTGCCGTGTCAACTAAGACTGTTTTTATATTCCTAGCTCTCGCGTAATTTGCAGCATCATAAGCGACAGCTGCCGCGTCTGCGCCATAATCATGCTTTATTATGCGAACTCCAAGTTTCTCCGCGTGCTTCTCTAATTGCTCAATACTTCCCGCACGGAATGTGTCACTGGCTGCCATGACTACTGAACAGTTCTTTTTCTGAAGTAATCTGGCGAATTTGGCTATGGTGTGGGTCTTTCCAACACCGTTAAATCCCACAAAAACGATCACAAATGGATCTTTCTTTTTCTTTACGAGCTCAACCAGGTCTATCCTATTGTTGTCTTTTATTCTCAATGCCTCGTGAATGACCTCTCTAAGCGCTTCTTCCACGTAGTTCTTCGTATCCTCCAGGCGCCCTATCCTAGTACCAACGAGTTTGCTTTTGAGATCTTCTGCAATCATATCTGCGACAGTCACAGCCACATCATTACCAATAAGTTCCATTTTCAACTCGTAAAGAGCCTTCTCTAATCTCTTTTCATTGAGTTCTTTTGTGGCGATTTTTCCCTTGAAACTTCTTAAGCTTTGCTTAAGTTTCTCGAACATTTGCTCTCCCCCGCTATGCTACGGCAAAAACACGATTACGTCAGAATCATTTGGGCTTACGCAACAGCTCCTCTACTTGTGGTCTAATCTCGTAGATTTTATTTTGAATCTGCCTAAGCTGTATTTTTAGAGAAGCTGATGCCTTAACTAGTTCTTCCTGTCTCTCCTCTAATCTTTTGATAGCCTTTTCTACCTCGGTTTCGATGACAACACCTGCTCCTATCCCCAAGGTGACTTTGTCTGTATCCTCAAATCGAGCTTTGATATAAGAATTGGAACCAATTGGGGCAAGGAATTCTTGGTCTGCTTTTTTACTCTTGAATTCCTCGAGGGTGAACTTTGTAATATTGAGTTCAGCAATTACGGAAGATACTAGCTCAATCCGTTTTTGAAGGGAAGTGGCTTGAACCTCGTATGCGTTAAGTTCTGCAACTGCTTTTCTAATCTTGTCTTCGGACATTCTCTACACATCCCCGCAGATTAACTTGATGCCTCTTCTATCTCTTCGATTGCTTTTATTCTTACGTTTCTTCTTCTTACACGATGGTTGCTGCCTAGATCCATGTAGATCTTCTCTATAGCATCCTCTTTTTTCAGGGCTCTTATTACTTTGGAAAAATCGTAGATACGATCTTTCTTCTTGAATACTCCCTTGATTATGAAGTCTTTGACGCTCATGCTTATCTACACCATACAGGTAGACCTCATCCAAAAGGATTGAGACAAATTGCACTGAGTCTAAATGCGCTCTCTGATATTAAATTTTGGGTAAGGTACTTTCAAAATGCTAAAAGGGAGGGAGAAGCTACTTGCAGAACCTGAGAATAATCCACTATTATCTAAACCACCTCAAGGAGACCTCGTTCGAAAGGGCGTAGACGAATTGAGCAGTCTTTGGATGCTTTTATACTAAACATGTTAATAGGTCTGAAGACACCTCTCTCTGATGCGGAAACGGTTAATGACCTATGAAGAAAGGCGAGGTAAACCCGATAGCCAGAAGCTATATGCAGATTAGCAGGCCAGGGCGCTGCAAACTGCCCTCTGAATTGACTTGCGGTGAAATCAAAGTCAGGAAGGGAATTGCGGTCAAGCACAGCCGTAAGCTCTTCGTGTAAGGGACGAGTAGCTTACTCTATTCTATGTCCAGTGCTTCTCCTATTCTGACAAGTTCTGGTCCGGTTGTTTCAAATCCCGCAATTGCTCCATGGGAGTTTGCCAGAAGTCCTGCTCTTACGTAAAATACACCACGATTTGTGGTTCCAATATTTACCGGAACTTTCAGAATCTCTCTTATTTGCTGTAGTTCTTCTTCGGATGCATGGGGGGCGGCAAGAACTCCTCTATTTGTAGCAACTGCCAATGAGCCCACTAACGGCGAAAGACCTATTCTGCCTTTCTGACCTTCTACATCAAGCGTCTCTTCAATAGACTTTACTGCCTGTGGTTCAAGTTTGGGATGAAGAATTGCACCGTAATCATTACAGAGGACAATATTACCAAAGCAAGTTAATTTGCTTGGGATTATTCCAATATTTAGATCTGTATTCTTCTTGATATGTAGCATTTCACTTTCCATCGCATAATAGGGCAAGATTATCCCGTTGGAATTCCCTGCTGAAAGTACCCCGATCAGAGAGCTTTGACCAATATTCGCTTCTATGAGGGAAACTTTGAGAGTCTCTTCCACTACTTTGGGGATTCTTTTTGGAAGGCCACGCCGCACAAGTACGAAATTATCGTTGGCAAACGAAAAAACTCCCAAATTTGGCGTTCCTAGGAAGTCCAGACGCTGAATAGCCAAAGAATCACACCTCGGCTAATAAGACCTCGACAACACCATCAATATCTTTGGTTGCTCTGACCTTGATTTTATGAGGAGGTTTTTCTATTCCCCTTTCCCATATTTTTTCATTGACGTCTGGATTTATGAGAACTGTATCGGCTTTCATGTGGCGAGAAATATACTCTTTCAGTATCTTAACAGCTTTCTTAGCTCTGCTCTTGGGTTTGATATATTTGATGACTTTGTGTATTGGTACTGTGTAAATTCGCTCCTCAACAATTTCTTTGCCTGGTTTCTCAGACAACTTCTGTCACCTCTTAAGGCTTTATCCTTGTCCTCCTCCAAAGTCTTCTTTTTGGATGCATTCTGACCCTTCCCCTGGTCTTCACAATAACCCAAGTTGGGACGCTTTTGTTTTCGGTAAGAGCATGTCCAAGTCTGAGCTTCTTCCCCAAAGGCTTGTTTCTTGCCATGGCAATCGTCTACCCTTTATCTGAATTTAATGCGTATATCCCTCTTTTTGCTCTGCAATCTAGCTAGCAGAGTTTTGAACTCTTCATCTGACATCGGAAGCGAATAGCCTGATCGAACTAGTTGCCCATTTTGAGCCAGTCTTATTAGCTGAATCTCAACTTGCTCAGCAAATTCAGGCTTAACCATCTTGATATTTGTTAGTCTGCTTCTGGCCTCCGGTGATAGAATTGAGCGCAGAAGCTTCTCTTTTTGTGTTTCCATCTCTTTTCGGAGTTGTTCTTTACCTTGTGCCTCTTCTATCTGTTGCCGGAGTTGCATTAATTTCCTTTGTCGGATCATCTCCAACTCTTCGTCCGACAATATATTCTCCTCCTAATCCTTACTCCTCTTCTGGAGCGTTTGGTAAATTCTGTGCGCAGTCATGTCTAGAAGGGAACGTCCTTTAGGCGTAAGCAGCCTTCCTTTCTTCTCCTCTGCTTGTACGAGCC
>JBHLPL010000056.1:0-12492 GCA_048939465.1 Promethearchaeota archaeon
AAATGACTCCGAGCATAAATTGTGTTTTACTTGATGAGCCATTGGGCGGACTTGATGATGTAAGAAGACCTGAAGTTATAGAACAGCTCTTGGAAGATCGAAGCTTTGGGCAGATATTCCTAGTGACTCACACTGATATGAGAACCCGCAGAAACATTCCCAAGATTTCAGTCCACAAAATGGCAGGGGAAAGCACAGCAAACTATATAATTAAATCTGATTTCGAGGCATAGGCATTCATTTTAAATATCTGCTGGTCGCTTTATCTAAGGGGGTTTTCTAATGAGTAGGGAAAGGCTCCGTCGTGAAATCAAACGTAAACGGAAGAGGAAATATCTGCCGAAGCTGGATCTCAGCCTACTGAGGAAAGTAATTACCCTACTAGATGGCTATCGAATAAACCGATTCATGGATCCTGTAAGAATCGGAGATCTAGTGAAGTCAGGTGCAGCGGGAGAAGAGCTTCAGAAAGAGTGGGACGAGCTTTACCAGGTCATGTATGACATGTCCCGTATCCCGGCAAACACACCCAAGGCCCTCAAACTGCTAAAACGTCTTAGTCTAACAGAGAAGTTGAGCATAGTCAACATTGCTGTTACTGCTCTTTTGCTTGCACTCAGCTTCGTTGTCGGGTTTTCGTGGCTCGTCGGCGTTGTTTTTGCAACAATAGCGTTTCCAGCAACGATCGGGGCTAGAGTCTATCTATATCGTCAGGTCTCTGATGAGATTGACGGATATATTGAGGAGCATCCCGAGAAGTTTGCCAAGAGAAAAGCACGGCTGAAACAACAGGTTCAAAGATCTATAGGGATTTTGAACAAATATGTAAGACAGTTTGAAAGAGAACCTGCGAACTATCCGTTTGAATTATACAATACAGATTATAGCGGGATTAGCGTCACGAAAAAACCAGGAACCATAAGAAAAGGATATGTAGTCATACCCAAAATAGGCAAATCACAATAGATGAATCGATTAGATAGGAGGTACTTCTCCGTAGAGCTTACTTACCGACATACCTTCTTTTTGGTTTTTCCAAGCATACATAGAAAAGACCAGCATTGCCATTCCGATTAAACCCCCACCTATGGCTATAGAAAGCACGTTAGCTGTCAGCATCGTGAAGAATGTCATAAAGAAACCAGGTAAGCATATGGTAAGAACTCCAAGAATCGACATCACCGGGAAACCCTTCACTGTATGGCTGAAACCACTTCTCCAGACAGCTGGTTTGGAGAATGGCAAAACAAGACTTGTGAGCCCTTGAAGGAAATGAGCCATACCGCTTAAGGCAATCGTTTCTAGGGCTGTTGCAATAAGTCCTGCATAGGCATATAGAAAAATGGTTCCAATAGCAGAAACCCCTATCACAATGGAAGCAACATATGGGCTATGTGTCCTCTCACTGATCTTGGTGAGGCGTTCGGGCAAGAATCGGTCAAAGGACATGGAGAATAGCAGTCTAGTCATGCCAGGAAGCATGGCTGGAAAGAATGCCAGAGTCCATATTGCTGGTCCCAAGGCGAGTATAAACTGCAGAACTGGGTTTGCCGTAAGAGATAGCGCAAATATGGTGGCTACCGGATAAACAGAAGGGTTTGTTACCGTCGGTATCTCTCCAAACATAACGTAGGAATACATTGACACGAACTCCCCATATCGGGAAAGAAGCAGTGCTGCAAACCCAATATAAATCGCAGTAATGATTCCTATGCCTCCTACGAAACCGACGGAAAAGCTCTTCTTTGGTACCTTAATCTCACTTCCGAAGAAACTTAGTGCCGTTCCACCAAGGTAGAGAAAATACGAACTTCTCATGGCGTCCAAGGTCGCATCGAAGCTGAAGGACGTTGGCATCCACCCTGCAGCTGTGGCAGTATCTACGATTTCTTGATAAGCTCCGCTACCCCAAACCGAATCCCATAGCGACGGAACCGAATCGGGATGAGTTAAGCCCAGTACAGCAAACAATAGTATGCTGAATATCATGGTAATTGCAAAAAACCCGTAGTTCACCCATTTCATGGGCCTAGGTCCTAGCGCATTAATCGTTACGAACAGTAATACAAATACTACCGCCACAATCAACTGAAAGATGTTGATCTCAGGATAGGACATGAGAACCAGTGCTGGCTCAATCAAAGAAGGAATCAGCGATACACCTATTATGAGCAAGCAATATCCCAGAACGATCGGTATGAACACCGCAAGACTACCAAGCAAGATCAGTGAGATAGATAGCGAGCCAAATCCATTGAATACGTAACCAACAGCAGGATTCACGCAGCGAGAAACCCATGTGTAATCCCCGCCTGATCTAGGCATTGCGACTGACAAGAAAAGACCATTCAGCATGAAAATGGCAGCTGGTATGGCACCCATCGCCAGTGCCAGTATCAGATCAGCTCCTGTGTTTTCCGCAAGGATCGCCGGTATAATAAGAAATATCCACGGCCCTATGACTAGGTTTAGCGGATAACTGAGGGCAAATAGTGATCCTAATTCTCTTCTTAGACCTGTTGCCCGTCTAACGAATAACTTCGGAAATTCTTCCTCAGCCATCATCAATCGCCTGAGAAATACGGCTAGCTGGTTAAAAACTTTTTCTTGTCTCGTTGGATTCAGTAGTCCACTCCTTCCCTTGGTCCGATCCCTCGGGAGAAGACATGCTTTACCTGCCTCATGTAGGTAACGATATCTCCAGCTCTGACTATTTGACTAGGGGCGTATCTTCCGGTCAAGATCAATTCAACTTTTTTGGGCTTTTTCTCGATCAGATCGAGTACTTCTTCTATCTTAAAAAGCCCGAAATCTAACGCTACATTTATTTCATCGAGTATAACAATATCCCACTTTTCGCTCATGACAACTTCTCTTGAATAATCAAAAGCCTTGCGTGCCTGCTCAACATCTGTGTCTGATTTCTCTTCAGGATTAACAAAATCTAGTGTTCCAAACCGTTTTACTTCGAGATTTGGCAAGTATTTCGAGGCCTTGACCTCTCCATATTCATATTCTCCCTTTAAGTATTGAATTATGTTAACTGAATATCCGTGACCTATCGCGCGCATTGCGAGGCCAAACGCCGTAGTAGTCTTCCCCTTGCCGTCGCCTGTATAAACGTGCACAAACCCCTCTTTTAGCCGCTTTTCTGATCTTGGTTGCCTCATTTCAAGTACTCCCTCAAAATAATGTCTGCTGCTTGATACGGACCCATCTTCTTTTGGACCATTTTTCTGACAAGATCCTCAAATAGGGGGCTCTCATTTGCTTTCTTGAGAGCCTCATTCTCGATTTTGGCCCTTAAGGTTTCTATTAATTCTGCGGCCGCCCTCTTCTTACTCAGTGCTTTCAAATCCATGGTCTCCAGGAATCTCTGATGTTCTTCGATTTTGTCGAGAAGTTGATCGATACCTGTATTCTCGGTGGATGATGTGGTTATTACTGGTGGCACCCAGCCTTCTTTGCTCTCAATTAATCCCTCATAGTCCAGCATCCTTTCGAGTTCATAGGCGGTTTCCGCTGCCCCCGGCTTATCGGATTTGTTGACAACAAATATATCCGCAATCTCCATTGCTCCTGCTTTCATGGCCTGGATTTCGTCTCCCAGCCCCGGGCACAACACCAAAACGACGGTGTGGGCCACCTGCATTATCGCTACTTCAGATTGTCCAGCGCCTACTGTTTCCACAATTACTATATCCTTTCCAGAAGCGTCTAGGATATTGACCGCATCTCTCGTAGCTCTGGCAAGCCCCCCTAAGGAACCCCGAGTGGCCATGCTACGGATGAAAATACCATCAACGCCGACAATGTCTCTCATCCGGACTCTGTCACCTAGAAGGGCCCCACCACTGTACGGACTGGATGGATCTACTGCTATTATTCCAATAGTCTTGCTTCTTTCTCTCCATCTCAGGGCTAACTTATTGACCAGACTGCTCTTTCCACTTCCCGGAGGACCCGTTATGCCAACTGTGTGACTTCTTCCTGTATGCGGATAAATTATCTGGCTGATTTCTTCTGCCTTCAAGAAATCATTCTCAATGAGACTTATCAGACGTGAAATGCTGGAGACATCCCCTTTATACAAACCCTCTGCAAGTTTTTGAAGGTCCATTTACTTTTCCTCTAACGACATTCTCTCCTTGCTCACGTTTTCTCTTATGAACTTGATTGCTTTCTTAAGTGGTGTGCCGGGTCCAAAAAGCTCCCTAATTCCATTTTGCCTCAAGAATGGATGGTCTTCATTGGGGATTATGCCTCCAGCAATGACTAGTACGTCGGTAATCCCCCTTTTCTCCAAGATTCGCGTAACGGTGGGGAGTAATATTCTGTGGGCTCCGCTTAGTATGCTTAGACCAATGACATCTGCGTCTTCGTGAATCGCTGCGTCTACGATCTGATCCGGGGTCTGTTTCAGTCCAGTATAAACCACTTCCATTCCAGCGTCTCTCAAAGTTCTGCAGACTACCTTTGCACCCCTATCATGCCCATCCAAGCCCGGTTTTGCGATTAAGACTTTTATTCGTTTCAATTCCCTCCCCTCAGAAAATCAGTAATTCCTTATGTTCACCATAGACCTCTTTTAGAGAATTTATTATCTCGCCTAATGAAGCGTAGACTTCAACACAATTCAAAACGTAAGGCATGATGTTCTCATCTCTTCTTGCAGCTTTCTTGAGTTCAGCTAGATGCTTTGATACTTTTTCTTTGTTCCTACTTTCTTTTATTTGCTTCAATCCTTCTACTTGTACTCTCTCGACCTCAGGATCAACCTTGAAGCGAGGTATTCTAACCTCTTCGCTCTCGTCCCCAAATCGATTTACTCCGACTATGATTTGTTTCTTTTTATCCACATTCTTTTGAAATTCGTAGGCGCTATTTGAGATCTCTCTTTGGGGATACCCCCTCTTTATAGCCTCAATCATACCGCCCATGCTATCGATTCGATCGATGTATTTCATTGCCTCCTCCTCCATTTTGTCTGTGAGCCATTCCACATAGTAGCTTCCAGCCAGTGGATCGATTGTCTCGGTTACTCCGCTTTCATGGGCGAGCATTTGCTGTGTTCTAAGTGCGATTGTAACGGCCTTTTCAGAAGGAAGCTGCCAGGCCTCATCATAACTGTTGGTATGAAGGCTTTGCGTCCCTCCAAGCACCGCTGCCAACGCTTGAATGGCCACCCGTACAATGTTGTTCTCGGGCTGTTGAGCAGTGAGCGCCACTCCACTTGTCTGTGTGTGGAAACGCATCCATAGACTCCTGTCCTTCTTTGCTCCAAAACGCTCCTTCATGAACCTTGCCCACATTCTTCTGGCCGCTCTGAATTTTGCTATTTCCTCAAAGAAGTCATTATGGGAACAGAAGAACAGGGATAACCTTTGCGCAAAGCTGTCTATGTTCAATCCTCTCTCGATCGTCTTTCCGACGTACATTAGTCCGTCTGAAAGAGTAAAAGCAAGTTCCTGTACGGCCGTGGCTCCCGCCTCCCTGATGTGATATCCACTAATGCTTACAGGATTCCACCTAGGAACACTCCTTGTGCAGAACTCAATGACATCAATGACCAGTTTAACTGAAGGCTCCGGTGGAAAAATAAAGGATTTCTGCGCAATGAACTCTTTCAGTGCGTCATTCTGGACCGTTCCGCCGACGTTGTCCCAAGAGACATTTTGCTTTTTGGCGACTGTTAGATACATAGCAAGCAAGATAGGTGCCGGAGCATTAATTGTCATGGACGTCGTAATCTTATCAAGAGGAATACCGTCAAAAAGCATTTCCATGTCTTTTAATGAATCAATAGCTACGCCACAGACTCCAACTTCGCCTGAGGACAGTGGATCATCTGAATCGTATCCCTCTATCGTCGGGAAGTCAAATGCGACGCTCAGTCCTGTCTCGCCTTCTGAAAGCAAATACTTATATCTCTGGTTTGTCTGTTCTGCTGTTCCGAATCCAGAGAATTGTCGCATTGTCCAAAGACGTTCACGATACATGGTTTTGTGAATACCTCGTGTAAACGGGTATTTTCCTGGGAATCCCAAATCCTCTTCATGGCTAAGATGCTCAATGTCTGCCGGAGTGTAAAGCAGCTTTATTGGAATGTCGGAGGAATTCTTCTTTTCTGGAATCCTCTTCAGGTACTTCTCTCGCCATTCCTCCTCTCGCTTCCTGATATTCTTAACAGAATTAGAATCGAACACCACACCATTCCCCCATAATTGGCCTGAGTATATCAATCTAGAGGTAAACGATCCACTTATTTAAAGATTTTTTACATTCTGGCATGGGCTGGCAGAATCGTTAAAAAATAAGGAGGAAATGAGTTGTCGGATGTGTTACTTCGATGGAATAGCCTTCCTAACTTCTTCGTCTCTAAGCTCTCTACGGAGAACTTTGCCAACAAGTGTCTGCGGAAGTGCGTCTCTGAACTCAAGTTCCTTGATATGCTTGTGTTTGGCTATCTTCTTATTAACGAAGTCCATGATTTCTTTTTCAGTTGCTGTAGCCCCTTCCTTCAACACACAAAATGCTTTGGGTATCTCCCCCTCTACAGGATCCGGCTTGCCTATAACTGCACACAGCTTCACGGCGGGGTGTTCGTATGCTATATCTTCAAGCTCTCTTGGAAAAACGCTGTAACCCTTATGCTTGATTAGGTCCTTCGCTCTTTCCACGATGTAGAAATAACCATCCTCGTCCACCTTTGCTAGATCGCCTGTATAAAGCCAGCCTTTTCTAAGTGCTCTCTTGGTTTCTTCAGGAAGCTTCCAGTAACCCTTCATCACTTGTGGTCCTTTTACTGCTAGTTCCCCCACCTCTCCTGGCGGAAGTTCCTTCTTTCCAGTTTCAGCATCCATAATCTTAGCTTCTGTATCCGGAAAAGCAAGCCCAATCGACCCTATTTTCACCGTTTTCAGCGTCGGGTCAAGCGGGTTGCAGTGCGTAACCGGTGAGGCTTCGGTAAGACCGTAACCCTCTACCAGTGCCCCCCCTGTTAATTTCATGAATGCCTTTTGGACTTCAGGAGGAAGCGCCCCTGCGCCGGAAAGGCAGAATTTTATGGAGGAAAGATCAAATTTCGTGGTCTCCGGTCGTGCCACCAGGATAGCGTACATTGTGGGAACCCCACACCATATCGTTACCTTGTTCTTCTCGATTTCCTCAAGAACATCAGCAACACCGAATTTTGGAATAAGAACCATAGTGCCTGCTTGAGAAACAGCGTCATTCATTGAAGTCGTCATGCCAAATATATGGAAAAGCGGAAGGGCGGTAAGGAATGTTTCTTCTGCTTCCTTTGAACCTGCAAGCCATTTTGTGCAAGCAATGGCGTTAGAAACAAGGTTATAGTGAGTGAGCATTGTCCCTTTTGGTGTCCCTGTTGTTCCCCCAGTATATTGCAGTATCGCTAGGTCTTCCTTGGGATCGATTTTCACCTTTTTAGGTTCGGGTGGATACTTGCTTATTAGCTCCTTGAAGAAGTAAATCCCCGCTTCTTTCTCAACTTTCTTTCCCGGGATTTTTCGCAGTAGCTTGCCAAAAATCCTCTTTCCTGTCGATAGATAATCTGCGAATTTTGCAACTATGATGTTCTTCAGCTTTGCTTCATCTTTGACACTCTTGATTACAGACTCGAATAGATCAAGAACTACTATCGTCTTCGCTCCTGAATTCTTGATTTGAAAAGCTGCTTCTCTTTCCTTAAGCAAAGGGCTTACGGCGGTAACTATCGCTCCCGCCCTCATAGCACCGTAATAGCCTATGATGAACTGAGGCACATTCGGAAGCATTAATCCAACTACGTCTCCCTTTTTGACGCCCAAGTCCTGTAAAGCTGTGGCAAACCTGCTCGCGTGCTCATCGAGTTCTTGATAGCTTATCTTATTACCTTTGAATATTACTGCTGTCTTTGTGGGATGTCTATCGGCAGTATTCTTTAGCATTTCTGAAAGTGTTATCTCTGGATATTTGATTGAAATTGGGACCCCCGCGGGCCAAAACTTCGATTTAGCTTTCCCCATTTAAGCACCTCTCAACATAGAGATTTGGCTGAACATATGCCCAGTGGAAATATATAAATATAAAACTAATAACTGCCATTTTTAGAGGAAAGATTCTGACACTAATTCATTCTTCGTGTTTTTTCTTTCCTTTCTCATGCTCATTTATCAACAATAGCTTTAAGTTTGAAACAGTGAATTAAGTGCCATCAGAACTGAGACTAGATGAGACCTGAAGGTCATGGCTTTGAAAATCGAAGAAGTGAGTTTCCAGTCTCATGACGCAAGAATCGCTGGCCTTCTCTACATCCCAGATTCAGCACCGTCAGCGGGTTTAGTATTCTGTCATGGAATGAGCAAATGGGGATTCAGAAAAAGCAGCCTATACAGAAGGTTTATGGAAAATGCATGCAGAAGTGGCTATGCGTCTCTAATTTTCGATTTCAGAGGTTCTGGAAACTCCTCAGGATCCTTTGACTATGGTTTTAAGGAACGCTTAGACGTCAAAGCAGCAATTAAGTACTTGTCTTCTCGAGAAGAAGTCATTTCTGATAAGATATTTGTAGTTGGGCATAGTCTGGGAGGGATAATGGCTGCCTACGCAGTAAGGAACGAAACCACGGTCAAAGGATTAGCTCTATGGTCAACACCTCCGAAGGAATATTACACTATTAAGAATTTTATTATAAATCAAAGGGGTGCGTTGGGCTATGTCGGTTTTGTTCTTCTGTCGTATCTAGACAGAGTTATTCATCTGGAAAACGCCGATATGAAGATCTTTGGCATCCCACTAAGACTCAGACTTGTCCGCAAAAAATTCATGACCCTTAGCGCAGATGAAGTGTTGTCAATCATGCCGCCTAAACCTACACTCGTTGTAATTGGCGATAGTGATGAGTATGTTACTCTAAGAGAGGCGAGAATCCTTTATTCCTGCATTAAAGGAACAAGGAAATTCGTTGCCCTTCCTCAGACTAATCACTCTTTTGAAAATAGAGAAAAAGAGGTAATTGACAAGACATTAGCATGGTTCAACAGGTTCCGAAATGATTCTACGGTAGAGTGATGCGATCTTGCTTTTCTTTCGATGATTACTCACCTTTGAATTCTGGCTCGCTTTTTGACATGAAGGACGAAATGCCTTCTACGACATCTTTGGTAGCCCGGAGAAGCCCAAAAGCCTCCGACTCGACCATGAGTCCAATATTCAAAGGCACCTGAGTGGCCAGATTCAACAGCCTTTTTGCGTATTTCAGAGCTATTGGTGGTCCCGAAGCTAATTTCTTGGCCAGGACTTTTGTCTGTTCCATCAGGTTCTCTGAGCGTACAACCTTGTTAACCAGCCCTACTCTCAAAGCCTCATCAGCACCAATTTGCTCTCCAAGCATCACCAGTTCTTTGGCCTTGGCGAGTCCGCATATTCTTACTAACCTCTGCGTGCCCCCCCATCCGGGTATCAGACCCAGCTTTATCTCCGGATTTCCAAAAGTTGCATGTTCTGCAGCTATCCTGAAATCACAGGCCAGTGATAACTCCAGTCCTCCGCCAAGACAATATCCGTTTATTGCTGCGATATACGGTTTACTTGATTTTTCGATTTTTCCGAATATATCTTGACCTGTGGCGGACCCCTCCTCTGCAGTAATCGCAGTTAGGGTTGGAAATACGGTTACGTCTGCCCCCGAGCTGAAAGACCTTTCTCCTGCCCCGGTGATTACAACCACTTTCGTTTCTTTGTCCTGCTCAGCTTTCTCAATAGTGGCCAGGAATGCTTCAGCCATGTCTACTGAGATTGCATTTAATCTGTGTGGCCTGTTGAGTGTTATCCAGCCAATTCCTCCCTCGCTCTTATACGTAACAGCTTCTTCCTTTTTAGCCATATTCGTAGAACCCCCTTCCAGTCTTTTGTCCAAGTCGATTATCTTTCAGATATTCTTCTAGCAATGGGCACGGCTTGTACATTTCCTCCTTGTGTTTTTCGTATAGTTCATTCAACTTGTTAACAACTAAATCTAGACCGATGTCGTCGCCAAGTTCACAAGGACCAGACGGCCAACCTGTACCAAACTTCATTGCTTTATCTATGTCTGCAGGATCTGCTACATCTTCATGAATCAGAAAAGCAGCCTCATTGACCGATACAGCGTAAATCCTATCAATATCAAACTTGTCTGCAATATCAAAAGGTATTCGCGGTCTGCCAGAACTCCAATCATAGAAGCCCTGTTTGGTCTTTTGTCCCAATTTTCCGCTTTCAACCAGTGGAATTATTATCGGGCATAGTTTGACTCTTTCCCCATATGCGCCTTCCATAATCTTCCCAACTTCGTATGCGATGTCTAACCCGACGTAATCTGCAAGTTCAAATGCACCCATCGGAATTCCTGCTTGATATTTGACTGCTGCATCCACTTCTTCTTTTGTCGCTTCGTTCCTGTAGACTGCCCAAAAGGCTTCATTGAAAACAACACCCAAGATTCTATTCACAATGAAGCCAATAACGTCTTTTCGTACCACAACTACTTCCTTTTTGAGTTTTTCTGCCAGCTCGACGGTTGTTTTTATTGTCTCGTCACTGGTCTGCTCTCCTTTGATTACCTCAACAAGAGGCATCATCGCCGGCGGATTGAAGAAATGCATCCCAACAACTTTATCCTTTCTTTCGGTGGCTTTACCCATGTCTGTTATTCTTAGACTCGAGGTATTGCTGGCTATAATCGCATGCTTTGGTGCTGCCCTATCGACGTCAGAAAAGACCCTCTTCTTGAGTTCTAGTTTTTCAGGAACTGCCTCAATAACAAAATCCGCATCTTTAACGGCTTCCTCCAAGTTTGTGGTGGTCTTTATTCTTGAAATGGCAGCATCAGCATCTTCTTGTCTTATCCTGCGCTTTTCAACAAACTTCCCAAGGCTCCATTTGATTTGTTCCATTCCCTTCTGCAAAAACTCATCCTTTACGTCCATCATGATAACACTGTATCCTGCCACGCCTAATATTTGAGCTATACCGTGTCCCATCGCTCCCGCTCCTATGGTAGCAACTCTTTTTACCAATGTCTTTCACCAGTCTCGAAATATTCAACTTAGAACCTTAAAAGCTTTCATATACAGTTTATTCTTCAGATCTTATTGGGATGAATTCATATGTGGCACCCTCAGGGGTGAGTTTACCCTGTAACTTAACCTTCATCCCGACTTTAGTTTCTGAGAACTTGGCTCCTGTTAACCACGCCAGTACCCTCACTCCATCTTCGAGTCTTGCTATGGCAACAGTATATGGTCGATGCCGTTGAAATGAAGTGGGCTTAACCATGATGTGTGTGAATGCCTCAACTTCCCCCTCACCGCTCAATTCAACCCATTCTACATCGGATGATAAGCATTCACCACAATCCGCAACAGGCGGAAAATACAGTTTTCCGCACTTCTTGCATTTGGTTGTATATATTTTCCCTTCCTTGAGCCCTTCCCAGAACTTCAGGGTTTTGCTTATCGGTATTGCAAACACCAAATTCAACGGTCTTGAATCAATAGTTGGCATACCCTTCAAGATAATCACCTCTTTAGTATCGTTACGTAGCAGTAATGCCCAGTACCACCAACATTATGGGCTAGTGCAATGTAATTCTTCAGTGGCACTTGTCTCTCTCGTTTCACTGCCTCTTCTCTTAGTTGTTTTGTGAGTTCGTATATCATGCCACAACCTGTCGCACCAATCGGATGACCTTTGGCCTTTAAGCCGCCATCGACATTGACCGGGATTCTGCCTCCTATCTCGGTTTCTCCTTCCCTAATTAGCTTTGCACCCTCTCCCCTCTTGCAGAAGCCTAAGTCCTCATAAGCCATTATTTCTGCTATCGTAAAGCAGTCATGAACGCATGCAACATCCGGATCGTCCGGGCCAATCTTTGCCATTTTGTAAGCCATCTTTCCTGCTTTAACGGCTGCTGGAAGGCCTACAAAATTCGGTCTCCTACTTAGATTCGCGGTACCTGAAGAGTAACCTGTGCCTGATATCCAAACTGGAGTATCTATCTTCAGTTCTTTTACCTTGTCTTCGGAAGCCAAAACCACTGCAGAAGCACCATCTGACACTGGACAGCTGTCATAAAGCTTAATTGGCCAAGCTATCACATGAGATCCTAGCGCTTCTTCAATAGTAACTTCTTTCTGAAGTTGAGCGACAGGATTCAATGCTGCATATTTGTGATTCTTGACAGCCACTCTCGCTAAGTCTTCTTCTGTGGTTCCATACTTATTCATATGGGCAACCGCATACAGAGCGTAATATGCTGGAAAGGTCATCCCGAAGTTTTGAAACTCCCATAAATAGTATCCTGCTCTTCCTATTATCTCAATAGTCGTAGGCATATCCGTTTCTCTCATTTTCTCTAGTCCGATTGCCGCTGCGATGTCAAATTGGCCACTTGCTATGCCAGAATAAGCTGTAAAGACAGCTGCACTGCCTGTAGCACAGGCTGCCTCA
>JBHLPL010000135.1:0-3894 GCA_048939465.1 Promethearchaeota archaeon
TTTGAGGTGGTAATCAAGAAAACTACATGTCCTGTTGAAGCAACAATCAACCTCATTGGCAATAAATGGAAGGTGCTCATCATGAGAGAGCTCTTTGAGGGCACGAAGAGATTCGGTGTGCTCTTCAGATCTGAGGGTCTTGCCGGTATCAGTCAGAAGATGCTGACCCAGCAACTGAGACAGATGGAGGAGGATGGCATCGTCGTGCGCACCGTATACCCCGAAGTCCCGTCCAGAGTTGAGTATTCCCTGACTGACCTCGGAAGAAGTCTGAAGCCCATACTGGATGCCATGGACCAGTGGGGAAGCAATTACATCACGGAGAAAGAATCTCGTGAAGGAGGGTCAATTATGAATCGGGAAGAAACTGTCGCGTTTTTGGATGCCTACTTCGCTGCCTTGCAGAAGGGAGAGATTGAGAAGATTCCTTTCGCTGCTGATGTGACGTTGACCGGCCCGATGGGAGGACCGATCAAGGGAGAACCTGTGGTAAGGGCACTACTCCTCCGGCTATCCCAAAGCTTCCGGAAGATCAAGCTTGTTGTTCGAAGGCATGTCATAGACGGAGAACACGCATGCTCCATGTTTGATATGATCCTCCCAACAGGAGAGACCGTAGCCTTCCTTGATTATTTCCACATTGTAGATGGGAAGATTAAGTGGTTACAGCCCTTTTATGACCCGCGGCCGATGGAAGAGGTATGGGGTTGGGTAGAGGCGGAGAGACCGGCCGACAAAACCGCTTCAGTAGACCGGATGTCGGCTACGGGTCGTTGACACTTCTTTTTTTATGATCAGGAAAGAGCGGAGGGTTTTCCTTAAGCAAATCGTTCTATGTCAAGGCCTGATCCCTGACTCTCACCTCGTCGTTTCTTTGTTTTAATTCGTATACTCATATTTAATATACTTTAAGCCGCAATCCTTGCACTGATAAGCTAATGGGTCGCGTGATAAATTCTTATTTACTATAAGTTTATCAAATTCAGGATTCCATGGTATTTGAATAACGTTGTCTGAACCGCAGTTTGTACAATTTTCTTTTATGTGATCAAATACTACACGCGAAGCCGCAGCTGTAGTATCGTTCAGAGTTTCTGCGGAATAAATTTTAGCAAGTTCATTTTCTTGAATTTTAGGATATTTTTCTTTCAATTCCGAGTACAATTCTTTTTTGATATCTTCCAATACCTCTACTTTGAATAAAGCCTTTAAAATTACTGCGCACAATTGAAGTAATTGTTTTGGCTTTAGCCATAAGGCAAATATAAGAAATACGATACCCACGCTCAATGTACTTAGATAATTATGCATAGCACCAAAAAAAATCAATGCTAAAGCTATTATGATTAGTACAGCTTTTTTCATTCTCTCTCCTTTCATCATTTTTTCATATAACGCCGCAGTTCAGTGGCCGAGCTTCAGCGAGGTCCAACTGAAACAGCTGGCTAAGCCCCTATTGATAAGGAGCTAACTCAATCAATCCTTTTAAAGGTTCATTGCCATGTTCAGTAAAAGCTACTGCACGAAATTTAGGTTTTAGCTCGATACCACTGTTCTGCGCTAGTTTAGCTATTTCTAACCGACTGGCTTTTAGTTGTTTAATTGATTCAGGTAATACTGTTTCGTAATGCACGAGCATAACAAACCATCTTGAATCTGCTAATTGAAATGAAGCGAGATGATCATATGGGAATTTAGAGTTGCTTATGTCGGATGCAGGAGGTGATAGATAACATTCTACTAAGGCTGCGGAGCCTATGGCTGGCGAGTCTATCCACGTTACTTTCTTAACACGTTCATCGATACTAATATCACGCAATTCACTTTCTGGTATAAGTATCCGGAAAATGTGTATTGCACTTGACGCAACTGGTTTATCTAATTGCCAACGAATCATATGTCGATCTGTGTTTCGTGCTTGTTTTTTCTTTACCCACTCAGTAGTTAATGAAAATTGACACATGCCAGTACGGTGTAAACTCACCTTCGCATCACATCCCATCATTCTAGATTGGATATAAACATCATCCTTCTGAGCCCACACTTTCCATATGGAGGATCTTTTACTATCTTTTGAGCCTACTGCAAATCTGAACTCTGATCTCATTAGACGATCCTTCAAGAACGGAACTGCTTAACGCCTGGATTTATGGGGACGGTTCCGTTTTCTCAATATTGTCCTTTAGATTAAATAGAATCGTTCCCCTTTTTCTTCCTTCCCCCGCTTATTAACCTGAGAGTTATTCAGTAAAAACAATTTTTGGCAACAATGGATTTCCGGTATTGACTACAGCTTGATAGGTAATTGGTTGCTCCTGAACTAATACGAATGCATGTTCTTGTGGTATTTCCGTATCGTCTTCAAGCCAGCCAAGATAGTCAGTGACCCAAAGTATAGTATCGCTGCACCATTTGAGATAATCGTAAATTGACCAAATTCCCCTGAACAAGAAAGCAGATTTAAGACGGTTCTTGAGTCCGCCGTACTGAACGGTAGCATCAAGGACAACTCCATCTGCATAAAGTTGATCAGACGCTAATGTAAAAGTTCGCGCCCACTGTGAGAGTTCGAGTCTATTCCCCTGGCCCATTGAAACTGACAAAGTGAACGTAAGTCCCTGAGTCTTGAATGCTAGCATACAGGGTTTATCCGGACCTAGGAATGTGATCTGGAGGGACAGCCCAAGAGGAAGCAGAATGGACTTTAAATGAGGCATAGCCTCTTGAACCAAGAAGAGGTCCTTTTCTGACGGGCAAAGATCCTCTATTGGTGCTACGTAGAAGGAAAGTGATTTATACATGCCAGCTCCGGCAAAAGGCCCTATATCGATACTTGGTCCAAGAGACCTTCCGGCACCCATTTGATTCATTTCATTCATCTTGTTTAAGATAAGCAAGAAGACTGTTATTTGCGACTGTATGAATGGATTCTGCTTCAATAATTCGGATTTGCCTAGAGTCTTAAAAAGTTTTCTTGCTGAGATTATCATAGGAATCCGAATAGCTGAAAACCGCCGTCCTAAGCTGATTACTCTTGGGAGAGGTACTTCTCTTTTATCTATTGAGTAGACTATGGCAGTAGGTACTCTGAAACGGCCTAGTTTCTGACCATATTCCCTGCGAAAGTAGAAAAATAGGAATGTCGCAGAAAGAAGAAGGGAAGAAATAAGGGAAATCAATAGTGCATTTGAAAATGTTACTAGATAGGATACAAGAGATGAGGCAGCTATACCCAGAAACAAAGCTAGAAAGACAACGAGAAGAACGATTTCTCTGATGCGTTTGGTACCTTTCGCTAGTTCCTGAATGATATCATTTTCAAAATTGTGTACGGTTGGGTAGTAAACATTATCTGTTTGAGGCGGCCGCTTTCGTATCTTCTTTGTGTCTTTTTTTATCTCTTTCTTGGTTCGCCGTACGATATGCCCTTCGGAATATTTATAAGCTTGCACTACACTTGGACCGGAGAGTATTATGCCCTCATCTACTTCAATAATAGCCGTATATCCTTCAGGAACGGTCTTGCCTGTAGTAACCATATACCCAGTTATCACCCCGTCTGATCTTGTTTTAATAGCTATCCGTTTCTTTTTCATGCTTTCAACCGATCTATCGTGTTTTCATTTTATTGCAGCGCTAGATTCTTTTTAGTCAACGCTTGTTTATCATGCTCTAGCATTAGATTATACTGCGTATATACATTATAATTGTCAATAGTTGGTGATATATTGAAATCGAAAAATATTGCAAGCGAGAAAAAGATGAGTATTATTGCCTATATTAACTTTACCGCCTTCTGATACTCCTTCCACAAATCCCCCTTTTTGATGCCGTGGTCGATGAAGTCCCAGGGGAGGATCTCATTTTTCCCCTTTTCCCGGTATACCCAGAAGT
>JBHLPL010000057.1:0-12392 GCA_048939465.1 Promethearchaeota archaeon
ACAGGTTGCCTTTACTGTTATCTGGCATGTTCCTATGAGCATTTTGGCGTGTTAAGCCTGTCACTGTCTCATATCAAAATAGTACCTGATGAATCAAAGCCAGGCTATTTCATAGGAATACATTGTGCACATTGTGATGATCCCATATGTGAGGCCTCCTGCCCTGAAGATGCCATTACAAAGGACGAAGAGACCGGGTGGGTTAACATTAACAGAATGAAATGCATCGGATGCAAGACGTGCAACATAATGTGTCCTATTTCCATACCTTGGCGTCACCCTATACAAAAACTCTCCCATAAATGTGATTTTTGTGAAGGAGATCCCAAATGTGCCAAATTCTGTCCGACTTCAGCCATTATTGTGACAACTAGGCGTGAGGCCGAAGAATACGTAGAAAAGAAACTGGGAATCACGGTGTATGATTCTTACAAAAGCAAGAAATAAGGTGGAAAAGATCCAAAATGAGTAAGGAAACAGAGGAAAAAAAGAGCGTTCCCCTTTACCCTCTGAGAAAAGACAAGGAGTTTATACCAAGTCCTTATCGAGCTGGATTTGAAAGCATACTGGCAATGGCAATGAATAGGGAACTTCCTGATTACTTCTTAGACGAACGTGATATGCTGGGTCTTGAGGAGATCATCGCAGCCTGGAAAAATGAAAAGGCCCAAAAAGAAATTCAAGAACTGGCAAAAAAACTTGGTCTAGATAAGAAGGTGGCGTTTGACTGGAAAAAGAAGAAGATCAAGTATTAAGAGGGTTAAAGCCATGGCAAAACGACTTGCGTTCTTCTTGGGTTGTGCTCTGCCCTCAGCGCAGCTGTTTGCTGAAGCATCAACCAGATTGAGCTTGCAGGACTTGGGTGTAGAAATTGTTGATCTGGAAGGTGCTACCTGTTGCCCAGACCCTGAAATCTCAAGAACTCTGGGTCCTGACCTATGGATTCGAATGGCTGCCAGAAATCTAGCGCTGGCTGAAGCTGCTAAAGCGGATACTTTTACGGTGTGCAATGGGTGTTGGGAAACACTGAGTGAAGCTCAGGAAATGCTCACTAAAGACTCAAAATTACGAGAGGAAGTCAATCGAGATCTAGAGAAGCTTGGTCTGCGCTATACTGCGAAATTTAAGATATATCACGCAATAGAGGTCTTCCATGATGTTGTCGGTATTGGTGCAGTAGAAAGCATGATTAAGCGCAAGTTCAAAGGCATAAAACTAGCAATTCAGCCGGGCTGCCGCATCTACAAAAGACCAGAGAAGAATCTTGTAGAGAAAATGCGGAAGTTGGTTCAGGTTTTGGGTTGCGAAGTAGTCGATCTCCAGCTTGAAAGGCTTTGCTGTGGCGTTCCTTTAATGTATACCGATACTGATTACTCCTTAATGGAGCGAACTAAAGCTAAGCTTGATGAAATTAGAACCAAATCTGCGCAAGGTATTGTTACTTTTTGTCCTGCTTGTTATGACCGAATGGAAAAAGGTCAGCTAGAGTTAAACACTAGGGGGGAAAACTACAATATCCCCGTGTTAAGCTATTCTGAGCTTTTGGCGTTCGCATTAGGTCATGAGCCGGACGATTATGGATCATATTTACATAAATTAGACTATGCCAAGGTCTTTATGGGGTGAAGTATTTGGCCATAGAAGGACTAATACCGTTGATACTTCTGTTGGTGGGTGCGGCTTTAGCCATACCTGTGAAAACTGTTTCTGACAAGGCAATGAAAGGTATGCTCGTTACATTGTTTGCAGCAGCATTAGCCTTCAACTCATGGCTAATTTGGAATGTACTGAGTGGAGTCGCTGAGAGTTATGTAGTGAATGTGTTTGTGGCAAATGGGGCTTCGCTCTTTATTAGCGAAATAATCTTGCTCATTGGTCTCATGTCTCTTTTATATTCTATCAAGTTTATGACCGAGGCTCCCCTGAAAACCGGCCTATTCTATGGCGCATTTTCGCTTCTAATGGCAGCGCTGATAGGCACGACACTCGCTGTTGAAGTGATTGCACTATACGCGTTCCTAGAAACAATGACCGTGACTTCGGCTGTTCTAGTTTTATATGGGCGGGGAGCATTGCGAGCCACAATGATTTACCTCGTGGCTGCCATCCTGGGTGCCATACTCGTTCTAGTAGGCGTTTTCTTCATGTACAGTTTTGCCGGTACCACACTCATTACACGTGCGCTCGATTTCCAATTTCTTACTGATTTTCAAAGACTCCTGATATCGTCCCTTTTCTTTGTAGGCTTCGGGATAAAGGCTGGGATCATACCCTTTGGTTTGCTCTGGGTTCCACCATCGTATAGTGCTGCCCCGACTCCTATCACCGTGGTTTTAACGGGCATGATAGCAAATGTGGCCATATTCACAATGGCAAAAACGATCTATATCTTTTATCCCCTTCTAGGCCAGGACGTTTTTACCCTCACAGTATCTAGCATTGGCATCGCAAGCATTCTGGTGGGCGGAATTCTGGCATTCCTCCAAAGCGACATAAAGAAGTTGCTGGCATATAGTAGTATTTCCCATTATGGATATATCGTTCTCAGTTTGGGTTTGGGAATTGTAAGCTCAGATGCAGGTCTTGCCTTTCTAGGCGTAGAAGGGGGTTTATTTCATATCCTCAATCATGCTATCTTCAAGAGCCTTCTCTTTCTTGCCATAGGAAACATCATCTTACGTGTAAACACCAAAAACATGCGAGAAATGGGCGGCCTGTGGAAAAAAATGCCTGTAACACTAATACTATTCCTAATAGGCGTGTTCTCGACGATCGGCCTTATTCCAGGGTTCAATGGCTTCCAGAGCAAGGAGATAATTCATGAGGCAATTGTGGTATCCGGTATTTCAGTTGTGGAGGGTTTTTCCATATTTGGAATACTTGCATATATTGGAAGTGGAATCACAGTCTTATATCTCGCAAGGGCTGTCTGGGAAATATTCTTGAAGAAACCCAAAAACCCGTCTCGCAATAATAAGGTGAAAGAAGCTCCTATAGCCATGTTGGTTCCCATAGCGATTTTGGCCGTACTTTGCATTGCAATTGGTGTTTTTCCTGAAATTATCGCAGGTTTCCTGGATCGTGCTTCCGAAGTTTTAGGAGGATTGATTAGCTAATGAATGAGGAAGAGAAAGAATCGAAGTTCGAGGGTAAACGGCCAGGCAAGGTGTGGCGAAAGGATGTGCTACCGTTGACTGTGGCTATGGTAATCCTGACATTGGGAAGTTTAGGATTCATATTTGCCCGAAATTTGCTGGAGTTTTTCCTGCTTGCTGAACTCGTTGCAGTGGCCACTTTCTTCATATTGTTTAGCGTACTGATACCATCACTGTTTCCAGAAGAGGTGAAGACTGAAGAGATTTTTACTGGCGGTGCTGCTAAGGCTCCATACATAAGTGACGATGAGGTCCTCAGACCTGTCATTCCCTTTTTGGAAGAGGAGGAAGATAAAAGCTAGGATGAATAGAAGATGTCCAAAAGGAAAAGAAAGACTAGAAGACGCGGTATAGCAGTCGGTATCTTGAATGAATTGAAAAAAATCCTCGGCAAGGATTATTTGGAAGAGTATTCAAGAGGTCAAAATAGAATATATGTGCGAACCACATCTGATCATATTGCCGGTATTGTTGAATTCATGTTAAAGAAGGATGCTAGGCTTGCTCACATCACCACGTCTGACTTAGGTCTCCGCGGATTTGACGTCCTATATCATTATGCACTAGATCATATTGAGCAAAACCTGCACATAGTCATAAAAGTGGGGGTGGAGAGAGACAAGCCTGAATTACCATCAGTGACTCCAATAACTTGGCAGGCATCCTATGCAGAGAGAGAGAACATGGATCTAATGGGGGTGAAATTCCTAAATCACCCTGATCCGCGACATTTATTCCTGCCCTATGAATGGCCAGAGAAAGTAGAAGGCGGAAAGTTTGATGAGAATCAAGCAGTTGGAAGAACCGATGTTTCAAAAGAAGAAATTCGTGAAAGTGCCGGCAAATGGGTCCCGCTCTCTATTACTCCGAAGGATGCCAAGCTCACGTTAATACCAATCGGCCCCTATCATCCAATGCTCATTGAAAGCGAGTATTTCAGGTTAAAAGTGAATGGGGAAGAGGTGGTTGATGCTGATCTGAAGCTGGGCTTTAACCACAGAGGCATAATGAAATTGGCTGAAGAAAGAACATTCTGGAGAGATATATACCTAGTTGAGAGAACCTGTGGAATCTGCAATGCAACACACTCAACAGCGTACTGTACTGCTGTAGAAGAAATAATGGGGGCAGACCTCCCCGATAGGGCTAGGTACATCCGAACCCTGATACTGGAGCTTGAACGTCTTCATAGCCATCTCTTGTGGTTCGGGGTTGCTGGAGACCTGATAGGCTTCAAAACACTATTCATGTGGGCCTGGCGAGATCGTGAACATGTCTTAGATATTTTTGAAACCATTACAGGCGGTCGTGTCTATCACTGTATGAATGTGATTGGCGGTGTTAAGCACGATATGAAAGAATCTTGGTATCCGAAAATCGAAAAGGGTGTAAGAATAGCCAAAGATGCTGTCTTGAAGTATATCGAAATGGCTTATGACCATCCAATTCTGAAGGCTAGAACTGAAGATATTGGAGTCATGTCAACCGCTGCTGCCAGAGACATGGGAGCGGTTGGCCCGACTGCAAGAGGCAGCGATTGGAAGATTGACGCACGATGGTCAGATCATCATGCAGCTTACGCTCCGGAATATACCTCATGGGACCCAGTCGTTGAGTCTGGAGGTGACGTGTGGGCAAGGGTTGTTGTAAGGCTGAAAGAAATGCTTGTTTCTGCGGAGCTTTGTGATCAGTGTCTGGATGCATTGAAACGTACTGGGGGACCGATCACATCGGAATTGGATTACATTCCTGAGGGTGAAGGAATAGCCAAAACAGAGGCACCTCGGGGGGAATTGTACTATTATGTGGTTTCGGATGGAACTGCAGTGCCTCAAACAGTAAGAATCAGAACTCCCAGCTATCGAAATGACGCCTGTCTTCCTTTAATGGTCAAAGGCTATACGCTGGCGGATGCTCCAATCATCATTGGAAGCATAGACCCTTGCTTCTCTTGCTCAGACAGAATGGTAGTTATAGAAGATGAGAAGACAGGGAACATCAAAAGAGACTTACTGGGAAATCTCGTCAAGAGGTTCAATGAGAGAAGGATGTGAGAAAAATGCCTGTGATGATCTTATTAACGATAGCTGCTTGCATAGTTATACCTATTGTTGCATTCTTTGGCGGAGTTCTATGCTGGTTTGCCATTAGAAAGTTTACTGCTAGGATGCAGGCCAGATTAGGACCTTTGTTGTCTGTCCCGAAACCACTAAGACCTGTAGTCGGTTCCACACGTATACTTCAGCCTTTCTGGGATATCTTGAAGCTTTTTTATAAAGAAAGCGTAATACCTGCAACTGCCAGAAAGAGACTGTTTGTCACAATGCCCTACGTCGCTTTGATCTGCACTATTTTGGTCACGTGGTTTATTCCGATAGCTGGGGTATCTCCCTTTGATCAGTTCTCGTTCAGTTTGCTGGTTGTTATGTACCTAATGGTTGTGGTTCCTCTGGCGTTTGTGGTCGGTGGTGTTGCTAGTTCTTCTCCGTGGGGTGTGCTAGGGAGTTCGAGGGAGGTCAAACTGGTTTTGGCCTATGAAATTCCCTTTGTGCTAGGTGTGTTTTCAGTTGCGCTGATGGCAGGCTTTCCTGCCGCCAGTGGCGATCTTTTGCCTAGTCTTCCCGGAACACTCTCTCTGGCTGAGTTGGTAGTCTTTCAGACCGCGCATCAGCTGAACTTTTTTGGAGTTCTGCTGCCAGCATGGTTCATCATCCTCAATCCGTTCTCTGCAGCTGCGGTCTTCCTTAGCTTAATTGGGAAAATTGGACTGAAACCTATGGATATTTCAGACGCAGAAGTTGAAATAGTGGCTGGAGCTTACACTGAATATAGCGGGAAGCTACTAGGAATCCACGAAATGGTGCACACATTCCTACTGTTCATAACAACGACACTGTTCGTGGATCTCTTTCTCGGGGGAGGTGCAGTTCGCGTACCATTCTTTGGAATACCCTCATTAGTGTGGTCCATAATCGTTTACGCAATAATGATGGTGATAACTCTTCTTGTCCTGTCAATTGTAAATACGGCAAATCCTAGGTTTAGAATCGACCAAGCCTTCAAATGGTATCTGAAGCTTCCTCTGGCATTGGCAATAATTGGGCTGGCTTGGACCTACATTTTTGCCAGCTCTATGATTAACGTTCCTGGTATAGGTATAACATAGGAGAAATGAATAATGGTTAAAGGAAAACTCAAGCTTCTGAAGGAGGCAATCAAGAGCCTGTTTAATCCGGTCACCATAGGCTATCCTGCCGGAGACCCCGACCTGGATTATGCAGAACCACACTTTGGGACAGAATCCAAATACAGCACCGTAGCTGAAGAACTCCGTGGCAAACATAAATGGGATCCTGAGAAGTGCACTGGCTGCGGAGCTTGCAGTTCCTGTTGTAGTAGTCTCTGCCTTCTTTACGAAGACAGGGATGATGGAAAACGTCATCTCTGGGTCCATCTAGGTAGATGTATTTTCTGTGGTCGATGTGAGTACGTATGTCCTGATGATGCCCTTGACTTGACACCCGAATTTGAACTAAACTATGAAGGAGACAAAGAGAGCGAAGAATCATTTGTTAGGCATGAGGTAGAACTCGAGGTATGCAGCAATTGTGGACACTATGTTGCTCCAAAGCTGCAAATTGAGAGATACTCGCAAAAAGTTCTGGATGATATTCATCCTGCTGTCAAGGATGCAGTCAAAGAGGACTTGGAGAAGATTTCTAAGCTCTGTGTGGACTGCAGAAGAAAGCTTGCTTATGAGCAAAATCTTCACACTCGGAAATACTACTGAAGGAGGATGGAATGATGGGTCTAAAACAGAAAGCAAGAGCTTACTCACCATGGGTATTCCACGCACACTGCGGTGGATGCAACGGCTGTGATATAGAAATAGCTGCGCTTTTTAACCCGAGATTTGATGTAGAGAGGTTTGGTATTCAACTCAAAAATAATCCCCGGCATGCAGACATACTAGTTGTAGATGGTATACTTCCAAAACAAACAGCCTACTTCCTAAAACGTGTGTATAATCAGACTCCTGACCCCAAAGCTGTAGTTGCAGTAGGTGCTTGTGCAATTACCGGTGGGGTATTTGCTAGTGATGATGAAACTAGGCCTAATTACTCCCAAGCAGGACCTACTGACAGGGTACTTCCAGTTGATGTTTATGTTCCGGGTTGTCCGCCGAAGCCCGAAGCAATAATAGAAGGCATAGTACGAGCGATAATAGCATTGAGTAAGAAAAAATGATTTCTCCCGTAGGTATTAATATGTCCTCAACGCCTTTCCAGTAGACTATCGTTAGTTTTTTATCCTTACGTGCTGAAGTTAAAGTGAAGTCTAAGAAATAGTCTTCACAGGTGTTGAGGAATATGCATCTCAATTTGAAGGAGGGTGAATACCTAATTAGATTTGCAAGAAAGAGTATAGAAACCTATTTGACAACCGGAGAAAGACTAAAGACCCCCGAAGATGCCCCGAAGATACTCTACGAAAAACGCGGTGTATTCGTTACTCTCCAGAGAATCCTTGAAGATGAGAAACGACTCAGAGGTTGCATAGGTTTTATTGTCCCTCAATATTCGCTTATCGAAGCCACGTCTCACTCTTCCATCAGTGCGGCCGTAGATGACCCGAGGTTTCCACCCGTGGAATTTGATGAGTTGAAAAGAATCGCAATTGAAGTAAGTGTTCTGACTCCTGCCCAACTGGTGAAGATCAGTAGGCCTGAAGACTACCTATCGAAAATAAAGGTCGGTCGTGATGGTCTAATTGCAAAGCTCGGGTGGAAAACCGGAGTGTTACTACCTCAGGTACCGGTAGAATATGGCTGGAATGAGGAGAAATTTATGAGGCAAACATGCATAAAGGCGTTTTTGCCGCAGGATGCATGGAAAGAAGACGGTTTTGAATTATATTCCTTTCAGTCCCAAATCTTCGAGGAGAAATTCCCTAACGGAGAAGTGGAAGAACGCTTCATAACTTAGAATGAATTCTACCGAAATAATAGTTGAAAAATCTTAAATATTAGTGGTAGATATTACTGTTTGCTTCGGGCCTCGTAAATGTGAAAGGGGCGAGTAGAAATGAGTTTGATACTTGCTGTGCCTATTGCGTTCATAATATGTCTGATAGCAGTCGGATTTATTTATCTTCTCGGAAGAAAAATGGCTCCTCCAAGCAGGAAGAAGGGTGAAGCTGTGTTAACGTATGCTTGCGGCGAAGACATAGATCAAGAGAAAATCCAGTTCAAGGTAAACTGGCTTTACTATGCGATCTACTTCGTCATCTTCGACATAATTGCATTTACGCTTTCTCTATCCATTCAGCTTGGTGTACTCGAATCGGTCCTTATGGCGGTTACGTACTCATTCGTAGCACTCGTGGCAATACTAGTACTCCTAAGACGATAGAGGTGAATCAATAATGGGATTATTAAAAAGGCTGGTTGACTGGTCAAGGCGCAAATCACCCTGGCTTCTCCACTTCAACTCTGGAAGCTGTAATTGCTGTGATATTGAGATTTTGGCATCTTTAATGCCCAGATTTGACCTAGAACGATTTGGAGTTCTTCTTAAAGGCAGTCCGAGACATGCGGACGTACTTGTATGCACAGGTCCTGTTACGTTACAACAAGAAAAACGCTTAAGGAGGATCTATGAACAAACACCGGCCCCTAAGTTCGTTATGGTGGTAGGAACGTGTGGAAGTACAGGAGGAGTCTTCAGAGGCTGTTATCATACTCACAAAGGTATTGATAATATTATTCCGGTCGATGTCTATGTTCCCGGCTGCCCTCCAAGACCTGAGTCTATACTGTTTGGGGCCGTGAAACTTCTTCAGAAACTAGAAGCAGTTCAAAAAGGTGAAAAAGCATGACTGTAGAAACTGAAATGGGTGAGGAAGTACTTCTAAAAGAATTCCCTCAAGAGTGGGAAATTGTCCAATCGCTGCGGGAGGCACTGGGAGATAAATTTGTGGCCAGCAAAATTCCGCGGAAGCGCAGAGTCTACGTCTCGGTTACTGAGGAAGCCCATCGTGAAGCCGCCAAACAACTCAAGGCAATGGGTATATGGTATACTCCCACCATCGTTGCTTTGGATCTCAAGGATAAATTTGAAGTCCTCTTCCAGTTTTTTGATAAAGAGAGAAATGTACATATTGCAATAAGAACTCCGGTTTCGAAAGATAAGCCTGAGCTGGAAACGATAACGGATCTCTTTCCCGGAACCATATTCTATGAGCGTGAAGTTCATGACTTATTTGGGATTGTTTTCAGAAACCATCCCAATTTAGTGAAACTGCTACTGGCAGATACTTGGCCTGCAGACGAATACCCTCTAAGAAAGGATTGGAAACCCTCGGCTAAGAAAGTCAAGTCCCGAAGAAAAATACCTCTGGTTACAGCGGGAGAATTCCTTATTGAAGTTGGGCCTCAGACTCCAACGCTGAAAGAACCAATGAACTTCGAAGTCATTGCAGACGGAGAAGTTGTGGTTGATATAATTCCTCACTTGGAGTATAACCACCGAGGTATTGAAAAGGCCATGGAGCAACGGACTTTCACCCAAGGAATTTACCTTAGTGAACGCGTCTGCGGTATATGCAGTCAACCTCACGCATTCACATTCTGTAGTGCTGTTGAGAGGTTGCTGGACGTCGATGTACCAAGAAGAGGACAGTACATCAGAACTATGGTTTATGAGATGAACAGAATCCACAGCCACCTTTTGTGGGTAGGCGTTGCTGCACATCTGATTGGCTGGGATACCTTATTCATGTATACATGGCGTGACCGTGAGGTTATTTTGGATATGACAGAGCTTATTACCGGTGGCCGCTTAACTGGTGCAATAAACACGATAGGCGGAGCCAGAAGAGACATAAATGACGATCAAATACACAAGCTTCGCAAGGGCTTAGATGTCCTGGAAGAACGTACAAGAGCGTACAAGAAAATTGCTCTAAATGAAGATACACTGATAAAAAGATGTCTTGGCGTAGGCATTATGAAGCCTGAGCTAGCCAGGAACTTTGCTGCGGTTGGACCGACCATCAGGGGATCCGGAATAAAAGCTGATCTTCGTTGGGACGATCCGGAACATGGGTGTTATGATGAGCTTTCAGATGTATTCACTCCTGCAACATCGGACTTATGTGACGTTGCTGGAAGGCTAATCGTTCGTGTAGATGAAACATTAGAATCAGTCAACATGATTCGCTGGATCCTTGACCATTTGCCAAGTGGACCAGTGAGAAAAAGAGTGCCCAGAAGGGTTCCAAGGAATGAGGCTGTCGGAAGAACTGAAGCTCCTCGAGGGGAAGTTTATTATTACATGATGTCTAATAACACGGACAAGCCTGAACGTGTAAAGATAAAAACACCGACGATAGCAAACATTCCTGCGTTCGTTGAATCCACAAAGGGACTTTACATTGCAGACTTCGTGATCAACTTTGGCAGTATTGATCCATGCATCGCGTGTACCTGCAGAACAACAATTACCGATATAAGCCACCCGAGAAATCCAAAGCGACGTGTTATGTCGCATGAGGAATTGAGGAAGTATGGCATAGACTGGTATGAAGACCGAAAATGGAGGAAATAAGATGGTGCTGGAGGCAATTCTCGACATAGTCCAAATCTTACTTTTCCCGGGAATACTCTTTTGCCTAACTTTGGCACTCTTTTATTCGTGGATAGATAGGAAATATCATGCTGACCTGCAAAATCGAATGGGACCTACATACACTGGTTGGCGAGGGATACTGCAGCCTTTTGCAGACTTCATAAAACTTATGGCAAAAGAAGATATTACGCCGGCAGCAGCAGATAGGAGAAGCTTTGCCGCTGTACCAGCCGTGATGCTGGCGGTTCCTTTCCTAGGTCTTCTATTCATTCCGATTAGCAATATAGTTGGGATAATTAGCTTTCCTGGCGATATTGTGTTTCTGATGTTCTTATCGACCATAATCGCAATTTTGATCTTCCTTGCAGGATGGTTCTCAACGAACGTATTCAGTGACATTGGAGCTACAAGAGCTGTGCTGCAGCTGATAGGATACGAGATACCGTTTATGATAGCGGCATTCTCTCCGGCTATTCTGGCTGGTTCACTTACACTTGCTCAGGTAATCGAATACCAGGCCACCAACGGCTTGATGCTTTTCCAATTCCCGGCTATATATCAAAGCATTCCTATGTGGGTTGCTTTTGGTGTCTATATGATAGCACTGATGGCTGAACTTGAGAAAATACCTTTAGATATTCCGGAAGCAGAAACCGAAATTGTTGCGGGATGGCAGACTGAATATTCGGGCAAGAAATATGCATTCTTGGTTCTGTCGAATGATCTTCATATGCTATTTGGAGCAGGTCTTGTGGTAACCTTGTTCTTAGGAGGACCCTTTGGAATCGAAAAACTGCCAGGGCTGGCCGGCCTAAATGCGTTTATTTCGACGACACCCATAATAAGAGAGCTTTGGTACACAGGATGGTTCATATTGAAGGCTGCTATTGTAGTGCTGGTAATTTCAAACATCAGAACTCTATTTGCGCGATACAGAGTCGATCAGATGATTCGCGGATCGTGGAAATATCTTGCACCAACCGCCTTGATAGGAGTGATATTGATTCAACTCTTCAGTTTAATCTAAGAAGGTGATGTTAATGCCTTTCCCCGGAGCTATGCAAGCAGAATTGTTGAGACATCTCACAAAAAAGAGAGCAACTCTGCTCTATCCATTTGAGAAGCTGGATTTACCCGAGGCGTATAGAGGTCGATGGTCTCACGATATGGCTAAATGCACCGGCTGTGGTCTCTGTGCAAAGGATTGTCCAAGTGAAGCCATACAGCTAGTTGAAACAGATATAACGCCAGGAGGCAGATACCCCGTTTGCTACCTGAGTAGATGCATGTTTTGCGCTCAGTGTCAAGATACTTGCCCTACAGGTGCTATCCAGCTAACAAACGAGTATGAGCTCGCTGATTATCAGAAAAGAATCATCGATAGCAACGTACCCGAAGGATTTAGATACGAAAAGAGTAAATAAATCATCCCCTCCTTTATTTATTCTTACGTTCGTCTTACTTTTAGCCATATTCTTTCAGTATTCTTTCTGTTAAGTAAATAAAACAAGATTACTGATTCCTACCCAATGTTTTTTGTTTTCAGAAAGATTTAAAAGAAACAAGCATAAATACTAAGTGCAAATGGTTTAGTATATTAAATCGGAGG